>QMTG01000044.1 GCA_003649915.1 Thermoplasmata archaeon | reverse complement strand
TTTTTATAAAGTAAGGGGTAGCATTTCCTTCCACTTTGTCATCGTTGATTCATGCCTGTATTTATTAGCCTTATCTACCCGTTTGGTAAAGTTTAAAATGCGATGCACAAATCTCCCCTCTGAGGTGCATAAAAATGCGGGAGTATATAGTTAATAAATTTCCAGAACTGCAGTATATAAAGGATGAGAGACTGAGAAGCGTAGTTATCAATATATGGGCGGAGTGCATGAAAGAAGGTGGCTGGAATGATCTGGATTCCATACCGTTTACCCTGCTGATAAAAGACTGCAAGAAAAGCCTTGTGGAGCATACCAGGGTCGTGACAAAAATGGCACTGGCTGTTGGAAAGGAGAGAGAGGATATTAATATGGATTTACTCATCGCAGGTGCTCTTTTGCACGATGTGGGCAAACTGCTGGAATATCGCGCTGTTGAGGGCAGGGTGGTTAAGAGTGAGTTAGGGAAAAGAGTGAGGCATCCTGTGTACGGTGCAATGAAGGCAATGGCTATGGGCTATAATGAACTCGCCCATATAATATTGGCTCATTCCAAGGAGGGGGATTACGTTGAGCGCACTCCCGAGGCAATAATTGTCCATCACTGTGATTTTATAGATTTTGAATGTGAAAAGGCAAAGTATGCACGGGAAAAAGTTTATTGATGCCCACTGTATTAGGGGACGGGCATGGAGTTCCCAAAAGACATAAAGGAGGCAATCAAATCGCTTGTGAGCGGTGGCTTTACGCTTGTGCATGATGAGAAGGATCGCGAGGACGAGGTTGATTTCATAATGGCTGCCCAGCATGTTAAGCCATTACACATCAGAACTATGAGAAAGGATGGCGGAGGGCTTATATGCGTTACCATGCATCCCATGCACTGGAAAAAGTTTGGTATGAGAAGGCTCGTTGACCTATTTGCGGATGTTTGCGAGAGAGATAGGCTTATCGCGAGCCTTTTGCCTCAAAACCTGCCCTATGATACAAAATCGTCCTTCTCCATAACAATCAACCATCGCGGCACGTATACAGGGATAACAGACCGCGACCGTGCCCTGACAATCTCACAGGTTGCAGAGGTTGCGAAGAAGGCTGAAAGCATGAAGCAGGAAGACGCAATATTGCTCTTTGCAGAGAACTTCCGCTCTCCGGGGCATGTTCCATTACTACTTGCAGATGAGGGGCTGCTTGGCACTAGGAGGGGGCATACTGAATATGCAACGGTGCTTCTTAAATGGGCAAATCTAACGCCATGTGCTGCCATATGCGAAATGATGGGGGATGATGGCAATGCGTTGAGTGTGGAGGATGCCATACGCTATGCGCGTAGGAACGGAGTGCCTTACATTGAGGGCACACAAATACTGGAGGTCTGGGAGAAATGGTCAGAGTGATTGCTACAGGCGTGTTTGACATACTCCATCCTGGGCACTTGCACTTTCTTGAGGAGGCGAAAAAGTTAGGGGATGAGTTGATAGTTGTCGTTGCCAGGGACGAGACTGTGCGCAGGAGCAAGCACAATCCAATTATGAGCGAGGAAGTTAGAAGAAGGATGGTGGAGGCTTTAAAACCAGTCGATAAAGCGGTGCTGGGCTATGTGGACGATAAATACAGAATCATGGAGGAACTCAAGCCTGATATTATAGTGCTCGGGTATGACCAGCCGTTTAGCGAGGAAGAGATAAGACGTGAGATGGAAAAAAGGGGGCTGAGGGTGAGTGTGGTGCGCTTGGGCCATTATAACTCGGACATAAATGGTACTAGAAAGATAATATACAGGATTGCTGAAAGGCTCGAAAGAAATGACTTGTATGGTGGGGAAAAATGAGGGTGATAGGAATCGTGGATACAACATTCGCCAGGTACGATATGGCAAAGAGTGTTATTGATGAGTTAAAGAAAATAGGTACAGGATTCAGGGTTGTGCGGTATACCGTTCCAGGAATAAAGGACTTGCCCGTTGCTGCGAAAAAACTTATAGAGGAAAAGGGATGCGATATAGTAATCGCTCTGGGCATGCCGGGAAGTGCCGAGATTGATAAAGTCTGTGCTCATGAGGCTTCAATAGGGCTTATAATGGTGCAATTGATGACAAACAAGCATGTTATTGAGGTTTTTGTGCACGAAGATGAGGCAAAGGATGATAAAGAACTTGCATGGCTTGCAGACAGAAGGGCAAGGGAGCATGCAAGAAACGCATATGACCTTATTTTCAACCCAGAAAGGCTGAGAAAACTCGCAGGTACTGGGCAAAGACAGGGGTTTGAGGATGTTGGCCCCATTGTATAGCATTTATGTGCAAATTCTTAGATATAAGCGCCCAACCCGAAAAGATTATAATGGCAATCCGTGTTATACGCCCGAGCCCTTAAATGGGGGTTGATATGACATGGCTGAGATGAAAATTGACCTGGACGATGAGAAGATTTTGATTGAAGGGCGCTGGATGAGTGGGGCTGATATAAAGGCGGAAATAAAGGCTAGGGTGAACGCGGACAACTACGACATTGAAGACCTGACGCAGGCGCTCAAGATGCTGGAAAACGCGCTGAAGAACAGTGTTCCCATGACTTTTAGAGTTCCAACAGAACTTGCAGACAAACTCAATGCAATGGCTAACAAGAGGGGAGAAAGCGTGGGTAACATTTTAAGGGAAGCGCTGGGCTATTATCTGTCCGAGGGTGGCGAGATTTCTGCCGCAGAGTTGGAGAGGGAAGAAGAGGAAGAAACCGAGGAGGAAAGCGAAGAGGTTGAGGAAGAGGAGTTTGTTCCCGAGGTTGAGGAAGAAGAGGAGGAAGAAGAGATCGACCTAACAGAGATTACAAGACCGAGAAGGAGGAGAAGAAGGCGTTGATTGTTCTCAACAAATCTTATGATTAAAAACAGAAGAGCTTTGAGAAAACGAGATGCGAAAGCCTTGATTGAGCGATTTTTTGACGAATGGGGGATAGAGTTTGGTGATGGGCTTGTAGAGGAGGGTAGAATTAACGGCACGGTAATTTATATGCACGATGGGCATCCTATTGCGATAAAGTATAATGATAAACTCCTTCCAACACTCAACATCCTCATCGCCCACCGCCCGCAGATAAAGTACATAACCGTAGATATGGGTGCTGTGCCCCATATAGTTAATGGCGCTGATGTTATGATGCCCGGTATTGTGGATTTCCATGCACCGTTTGAAAAAGGTGATGTATTATGGGTTAGAGATGTTAAAAATAAAATGCCAATTGCCGTAGGAATAGCCCTGATATCCTCCTCCGAATTTGGAAGGGAGAAGAAGGGGAAGGCTCTCAAAAATATACACTACGTTGGGGACAAGATATGGAATGCCATCAAGGGGGAACTGGGATAAAATTGTATGGTGTGTTCCTAAAAAGTCACAGATATGGTTAAAAAACTTTAAGTATTGCTGGGCAATCATCAGCGATACCATGATTTCTGTTGATAAGAGGCTGGATAAAAACAAAGACGCCCTTGAGATGCTGGGCTACATTGAAACCCTGCCAAAGCAGTTTGAAGAGGGGATAAAGATAGCAGAAAGCGTAAAACCACCCGAGTTTGACCCTGAGAACATAATTGTTGGTGGAATGGGTGGCTCAGCAATAAGTGGCGACATATTGGCATCACTTCTTTTCAGGAGAACACAAATGCCCATTCATGTTAATCGCTCCCCCTTCCTTCCAACGTTTGTTGGAAAAAAAACGCTCGCTTTCATAATGAGTTATTCGGGAAATACTGAGGAAACGCTGAAAATGTACGAGGAGGCACTGAAAAAGGGTGCATATATAGTTGCCATATCCTCTGGAGGAAAACTGCAAAAACTGGCAAAAAAGCACGGTCATGACCATATACCCCTCCCCCAAGGTCTTCCACCGCGCTCCGCCATCGGATACATGCTTGTTCCCGTGCTTCTCATGCTCAAAATGATGAAAATATACGACCCCGATGTTGAGATAAATGATGCCATACATGTGATGAAGGAATTGGGCAATAGAATAGGGCGGGGGGTTGCTGAGGAGAAAAACGAGGCAAAAATGCTGGCAAGGATGCTCTACGGAAAGATTCCAGTAATATATGGTCACACTTTTTATTCCTCAGTTGCTAGGAGATGGCATACGCAATTCAATGAGAACTCAAAGGTTTTATCTTGGTGGGGAACAATACCGGAGATGTTGCACAACGAAGTTGAGGGCTGGGCGTTTGACAGGAACAGGGGAAGGCTTTTCGTTGTGCTCCTCAGAGATAAAGCGGAGGAAGAGAGAATAAAGAAGTATACGGATATTTTTGTGGAAATAATGAGAAGGAGGAAGATGAAATACTATGAGGTATGGTGTGAGGGTGAGACCTACCTCGGCAAAATAATGTACGGCATATACTTTGGAGATGTTGTGAGCATTTACCTAGCAGTGCTGCGCAATCTATCACCAAAAGATATACCCACAATTCGTGAGGTAAAGGACATGCTTTAAAGGGTGTTTTTATGGTACCTGATGAATTGTTCGCACCGGAAAGTGTGGCAATAATTGGGGCATCTAGGCGTAAGGGGAGCATTGGGAGGACAATTGTGGAAAACATGCTCAGATACGGATATGAGGGTGTGATATATCCGATAAACCCCAAAGCCAAGTCTATCGCTGGAATCAAGTGCTATCCATCAGTCCTTGATATTGATGACCGCGTGGATACGGCGATAATTGCAGTTCCCGCTTGCGTGGTACCATCCGTTCTTGAAGATTGCGGAAAGAAGGGTGTGAAATGCGCAGTAATAATATCTGCAGGTTTTAGAGAGGTTGGTGAGGAAGGGGCGAGGCTGGAAGATGATGTTCTTAGTATTGCAAAAAAGTATGGGATCAGGGTTGTTGGACCAAACTGTATGGGTGTGATAAATTCCGCACCAAGCATCAGGCTTGCAGGCACTTTTGCCCCAGTGCTTCCATCTCATGGAAATGTGGGCTTTGTCTCGCAGAGCGGCGCGCTTGGGATAGCAATACTGGACTATGCTGAGGAAATTAACATGGGAATATCAAAGTTTGTAAGCGTTGGCAATGGTGCGGATTTGGGCGTGGAAGAGATGCTGGAATACTTGGGCAATGATGACGATACCGATGTTATTCTGCTGTATATTGAAAGCATGAAAAAGCCAAGAGTTTTTGTGGATATTGCCAGGAGAGTATCAAGAAAGAAACCCATAATCGCCGTAAAGGCTGGAAGAACAGAGGCAGGGGCAAGGGCTGCTGCCTCACACACAGGTGCTTTGGCATCATCTTGGCTTGTTGTTCGCTCTGCTCTCAAGCAGGGAGGGGTTATAATAGCCTCATCTGTGGACGAACTCTTTGACTACGCCCTTGCATTTTCGCTTCAGCCCATACCAAGGGGGAGAAGGGTGGCAATACTGACAAACGGGGGCGGGCCTGGAATACTGGCAACCGATGCGTGTGTGTCCGAAGGGCTTGAAATGGCTAAGTTGAGCATGGAGACTGTGCAAAAAATGAGGAAGATTCTACCATCAATTGCCAGTTTGAAAAACCCTGTAGACGTCACACCCATGGCAAGCATTGAGGACTACGAGAATGCTGCCAAATGCCTTTTAAGCGATGATGGAGTGGATGCCCTGATATCAATATTTGTCCCTCCAACGTATATCGAGCCCGCAGATGTTGCCATGGCAGTATCTAGAGCGTCCGAGGGTGGGAACAAGCCAGTGCTTGGTGTTTTCATGGGAAAGGGAAACATACTGTACGATGTTGAGCATGTGAGAGGGAGGAGAATACCTGCCTATTTGTTTCCAGAGTCTGCAGCAAGAGCGCTATCGGCGATGTGTGAGAGGGCAGAGTTTCTTGCGAGGGGGGAGAGGGACGAGATTGCTATGGAGATAAAATACGATGTTTTGGACTTTGTTGGAGACAAGCACGGTGTTCTTTCGCTCAATCAATCATTGGCGATCGCAGAAAAGATGGGGTTTAAAACACCGAGGTATGTTTTCTGTGCGAGGGAAGAAAGTTTGCAAGATTTTGCGAAAAAAAATAGGATATCCGCTGGTTATAAAGGCTGTTGTTGAGGGAAAAACGCATAAAACAGAGTTTGGTGGTGTTGCCATAGACATAGGAAACGAGGAGGAGCTCATAGACAAAGCCAATAAAATTGTGGGCAGGCTCAAAGATATGGGCATATACGACAAGTTCGCTGGTTTTGTTTTGCAGGAGATGGTGAGCGGAATTGAGGTGATAATTGGCGGGCTTAGAGACGAAAAATTCGGCCCGCTTGTCATGCTGGGGGTGGGCGGGATATTTGTAGAGATAATGCGAGATATCTCATTTAGGATTGCTCCGATTGCGAGGACAGACGCGCTGGAAATGATGGCAGAGCTTAAAGCAGGAAGAATATTTGAAGGATTTAGAGGCAGAGGTGTAAACAAGGACGAGATTATTGATGCGATAGTTCGCGCATCCCGAGTAATAGCATCTATGGAAAGAATAAAGGAGATGGAGTTCAACCCTGTGATTGTTAACGAAGAGGGTGCTTTTGTTGTGGATGCAAGGTTTGTGCTCAAGTGATATGGCAAGGCTCTCCTGCAGGCAAAGAGTTTTTAACCCATGAAGTGATTGGCAGCAGCATGGGAAAAACAATTGCTGAGAAAATACTGAGTAGGGCATCATCAACCGACGCCCATGCTGGTGATATTGTTATGGCAAAGGTGGATGCTGTGATGTCTCACGATAACGCCCACCTTGTCTCAAAGGTTTTCAGAGAACTCGGTGTGGAAAAAGTGTGGGATGCGGAAAAAATACACATAATCCTTGACCACAGGGTTCCTGCAAACACGATAAAGAGTGCTGAGGGGCACAAAGCAGTGCGGTTGTTTGTTAAGGAGCAGGGAATAACGCACTTCCACGATGTTGGCTATGGAATATGCCATCAGGTGATGATGGAGATGGGCTATGCCCGCCCCGGCATGCTTATAGTTGGTACGGACTCGCACACCACCACCTATGGCGCGATAGGGGCGTTTAGCACAGGGATAGGGGCGAGCGAGATGGCGGTTGTGTGGGCAACGGGCGAGTTGTGGCTGAAGGTGCCGCAGAGTTACAGGGTGGAATTTGTTGGGGATTTTCCGCAGGGAGTTTATGCAAAGGACGCAGTTCTGGCGCTATTGGAGAAACTGGGTGCCGATGGTGCGAACTACAAGTGCATAGAGTATTATGGAGCGGAAAGATTGTCAATATCTGAGAGGATGACAATATCAAACATGTCCATGGAAATGGGGGCAAAGGCAGCAATATTTCCATTCGATAGAGTAACAGAGGAGTATATGAGAAATTTTGTGCACAACGACTACAATATCGTGCACGCTGATGAAGACGCAGTATACGAGCGAGTAATGGAAGTTGAACTCTCCAGGCTCGAGCCAAAGATTGCATGCCCTCACTCCCCAGCCAATGTCAAAAATGTTAGCGATGTTGAGGGGAAGGCTGTTGATCAAGTGCTTATAGGCTCGTGCACAAACGGCAGGCTTGATGATTTGAGGGTTGCTGCGCAGATACTAGAGGGAAATAATGTGCACAGAGGCGTAAGATTGCTTGTAATCCCAGCATCTAGAAAGGTGTACCTGGATGCTCTTAGGCAGGGAATAATAGAGAAAATTGTGGAGGCAGGCGGTGTGATACTGAATCCCGGATGCGGACCATGCTTGGGAGCACACCAAGGTGTGCTTGCGGATGGAGAGGTATGCCTTTCCACAACAAACAGGAACTTTGTTGGTAGAATGGGGGCTAAAACCGCGGAGATTTATTTGGCAAGCCCTGCCACTGCAGCAGCAACAGCGATAGAGGGTGTGATAACAGACCCAAGAAAGTATCTGTCACGGGTTTAATGTTTGTTGCCCATAGCCCATATACCTTATATACAGTCCGTTGGCGTTTGCATTCCTTGAGTAGTTGCCCTTTGGTGGGCCTGGTGCGATTATTTCGAGCAATGAGAAGTCCATGGGCGGGTAAGTTTCCCAGTAATCCACGTTGTACCGACAAACTCTGTCAATATTCGGATTTTCCGATGCAATATCTGAGGCGTTTGTGTAGTTGTGGCAGTATTTTATGCCTATCATGTTCCAGCCGTGGTAGAGTGTTACGGGTGTGCTTTTGTTTAGCCACGGCAAATAGCACTCCCAAACAGTATCGGTGCTGTCTTTTGCCGCGAGTCTGAGCATGTAGGAGTGCGCATTATCCAGGGTAAAATCAAATATTTGGAGTAACTTGAGCGTATTTCCATCTCTGTGGAGGTAGGGCTGCCATCCCACACCGGGCTTGTACTTGTAAACCTCCACAACGTAAAGCGATGTCCTTGCCTCAATATCCATGGCCATATCTTGAGCGCTCCATGCGGGCGCACAAACATCACCGGGTGGAGTTATTAAGTTTAGTCCCTCATGCAGGTACGTTAATTTTTTATCACCCATCCTGCCGAGCCTGATTGTTATGCTTTTCGTATTGCTCATATTCACGCTCACATTTTTTGTCTCGTATCCATCCTTCTCAACAATCACAGTG
>QMTG01000043.1 GCA_003649915.1 Thermoplasmata archaeon | reverse complement strand
GTACAATACGCCATCGACCTCCACACAAAATTCTTCTCTCTTATAGCCCAATGATTCTATTCTTTTTACATCCGCATCGCACAAAACCATCTCGGTGTTATGGCAACAGAGGGAACATCTGCTTATTTGGCAAGGCAATTATGAGGCTACCAGGTAGCGCTGTCTTATGCAACGCTCCCCTCTCTCCTCACCTGCGCCAGCATTTATTCTTCGGGTCATATCTCAGACCCATGCTCTTAAGGTATTTTCTGAGCATATCTTTGGTCTTCTTCACACCCTCAATTTTGCAGTACTCCGCAAAATCTCTGCTCACCGACACACCACCGCGCTTTTTAAGCACGTCATCAATCCATGCTTTTACCCTCTCCTCTGCAGCCTTCATTGCCAGTATTTCCCTTATGCCTCCACGCTTTATCTCTTCAACAAACGCCCTTCGCTTACCAGCCTTTTTTGGCTTGAGCAAAGCACTGTAGACAACTGCCTCCAAATCTTGAACATTATAAATGAGGGCATCCAGAACTTTCAACTTTTCGTGTATATTTTTTAGTGTTTTCTTGAGTTCAAGCGTTGTTACGAAAGTGCCGCCCGTCGTTTCCTCTGGAGGATTTGGGGAAAAATAATGGCGCAATATATCGTTTATGTACGTCGAGCGCTTCACACTGCCCCTCTGCTTATCAATTATGTCCAGTATTCGCCTATCAAGCGATATTGTTATCCTAACTTTTTCATCGTCCATGCTTATCACCACACCTTCATACTAATCATACTATTAATAATTTTTTAGCGCACCTTAAACGAATACACCTCATGCCCGTCATCAAATATCCTTATGACGCCTGTAGAGGAAAGCACAACACCCACTGCCCTCGTTGCAATGCTTATGTATGCTGCAGCGTAATGTCTTCCTCCAAGTTCATCGGGCAAAACTATCGAGTACTGCTTTCCAGTGAGTATATAAGTGCCAGCAGCGACAAGATTTCCATGGTCGTCTATTATCATTGCTCCATCCAGTGTTGCATAGTCCTTGACAGTCTTCCTATCATCGGGGTTAAGCACGGAGTATCCATTGTTCCTATCAAACGGGTTCATTATTGCCTGTCTGCTGTGTTTCATAACATTCTCGGAATCGCCTACAATGAACAGCGCACCCGTTGGCATGCCCTCCTTTCCCTCTCGCCCTATCTCGGCAGCAACGCTTATCACCTCATAAAGCACCCTCATATCCACATCGTTCACTCTCTCATGAAGTGAGAGTAAACCAAGGTTTTCCATATCAATGGACACAATACCCTCTAACGCGGACTCAAATAAACACAGTACACGATCCTTAGGCCCTATATACCCCTCGGCACAGAGCGCAATTATGTACTCCTTGATTTGCGGTATTACCTCTATATCCGGCAATATGGATGTTGGCATCCTAATGTACCTTATCTTAGGGGTACTTAATATGGACGATGTTGGTTTTCTGTTGGAAAGTACTATGCACTCACCACCAGTTCCGGCTATACACTCCTCTACAAACCCCACATTATTTGATACTATTAGCACCTTTGTTGGCTTTATTTCCTCATAAGCCCTATAAATTGTCTCCCTTAACATTGCTTTCTACCACCACGTAATCCTTTGGAACGGGTTTGGGCAAATTCTTCGCAGTCTTGCCACCAACTACAGGGGACACTTTCATCCTCTCCAAAGTATGCGTTATTTCTTTTCTTGTCTGCTCCGCCATCAATCCACCGATAAAGGCAAAGATTACCACGATTGAGTATGCACTGGGTTGAAGTATCATCAATTTGTTTATTGACATAAAGTACGTGGCCAGATATAGAAATGAAAATTGGATATATGGTATGGCAAACGGCAAGTATGTTGATGTGAGCCCCAGTATTTTTGTTGGCACACTCAACAACGCTGTTGCTATAGGTCCAGAATGCATGAGTATGTTTATCACGAGCACAATATCCATTGGTATTAGGGCTGCTGCTATTGCCTTTAGCGGTGTTCCAACTTTTCTCCCTCCAATATACCCCGCTATCATCTGACCAAAAAACGGCAACCACCATAGCATCAGGGATAGACCAATTATGTACTTAACGCCACCCCAGAAACTGTAACATTTCTGGAGCGGTAGTTCCTCATTCTTCTTTGCCATCATCACCCCTCCTACAATCGTATGACATTATGGGGCACTATTTAAACTCATCAGCAGACGCATGTCTGACGATAGGATATTATACAAAGTGGTATAAATAGTTAACGGTTGTATAACGCAATATTTTTTGGAGATTTCCGTCAGACGCAAAAATGCTATTTGAGCACAACATTAATTAACAGTTGCGTGTTATATTTTGTTCGTGGTTTGCGGGAGAGTGATTGATTGGGCGGAGAAGTATCGGCCGAGGTCTTTAAAAGACATTGTGGGCAACAAGAGCGCGATTGAGGAGTTGAAAAAGTGGGCTGATTCTTGGGAAAGGGGGAATGTGGAGTATAAGGGAGTTATACTTGTCGGCGACCCCGGTGTTGGAAAGACATCATCAGCCCTTGCTTTGGCACGGGATTATAACTGGGCAGTTATTGAGTTGAATGCCTCGGACATAAGAAACGAGAGTGCAATTAGGAGAATAGTGCTCGCAGGGGCGACAAACGAAACCTTCACGTCCACAGGGCAGTTCATATCTTCAAGAAGTGGTGGTAGGAAATTGATTATACTTGATGAAGCAGACAACCTTTACGAGACTTTTTCAAAGAGTTCTGATCGCGGCGGAAAGAGGGCGATAGTTGAGGCTTTGAGGGAAACATCGCAACCAATAATCCTTATAGTGAACGACTATTACTCACTAATAAAGGGGGCAAGCGGGGGAAAGATAAAGAAAATGTGCAAAGTTATCAAGTTCAAGGCGCCCAGAAGCACGCAGATAAGGGCAGTACTCAGAAAAATATGTGCTGCTGAGGGGGTAAGGGCGAGTGATGAGGTATTGGATTACATAGCAAAAAGGGCGGAAGGTGATGTTCGCTCCGCAATAAACGATTTACAGGCGATTGCTGAGGGAAAAGATGTTATAACGATGGAGGATGTTAAAGCCCTAGGGTACAGGGATAGAAAGGAAGAAATATTCAGGGTGCTTGCCAAAATATTCAAGTCAACAGAAATCAACAGCGCTAGAAGGGCTGCCATGGAGGTTGATGAGTCGCCAGACCACTTATTGCTATGGATAGATGAAAATTTGCCCTACGAGTATACAGATCCTCATGATTGCTCAAGAGCTTACTGGGTTCTTTCAAAGGCTGATGTTTTTCTCGGGAGAGTGATAAGAAGGCAGCACTATCGTCTCTGGGGATATGCGACCACACTAATGACAGGAGGCGTTGCTGTTTCAAAGGCTAGAAGGTACAAGACGTTTGTGAGGTACAAATTTCCCACATGGCTTATGAAAATGAGCGCCAGTAAAGAATCAAGAAAAGTTTTGAAATCTATTGCTGAGAAAATTGCAGAGCACTGTCATATGTCAAGAAGGGCTGTTCTTGATGAATTCCTCCACTATTTTGCAGTTCTTTACAGAGAGAACGAAAAATTTCGTATTGATATTACGAGAAAACTCGAGTTGACGGAAAATGAGATTGCCTATTTGCTGGGAGATAAGGCAAGTGAGAGTGCCGTAAAGGCGGTGTTAGAGGCTGCAAAGGCAAGGGCTGAGGAGATTGAAAAAATTGTGGAGAGGGATGCACATGAAGGGCAAAGAACAAATGGGTGTTTTTGATGCAATTAAGGGCAGGAGAAGCATTAGAAAGTTCCTTTCCAAAAATATTGACGATGAAACCGTAGTATTTCTCTTAGAGTGTGCAAATCTTGCACCTTCCGCTGGAAACCTGCAGGCTCGGGATTTTATTGTCGTTCGAAACTCTGAGATAAAAAAGGAACTTGCAAGGGCAGCGTATGGTCAAGAGTTTGTGGCAGAGGCGCCCGTAACTGTCGTTTTCTGTGCAAACTTTTCCAGAATAGCGCCCTATGGAAAAAGAGGTGTTGAACTCTACTGCATACAGGATGTGAGTGCTGCTGTGGAAAACTTTCTGCTCGCGGCCCATGCCCTAGGCCTCGGAACATGCTGGGTTGGAGCCTTTGATGAGGAACGGGTTTCGGAGATTTTATCGCTAAAAGACGACCAGAGACCCTTAGCAATTGTACCCATAGGCTATCCCGCAGAAAAACCCAAGGGTAGGGGCAGGATAGACATAAAGCGTATTATCGCATGGATTTGACCCGCTGGCAATCGCAACTTTAATTAATCCGAGCCCCCATTACGTACTGGATGAGATGCCTAAGGTGTGGGAACGATTCTGATGCGGAAATATGCTTTAATTGTGTCGAGAATATTGGGGATGAACTGCTACCCTTACCACTTTCTGTATCTGAGAGAATATTTGGAGCGCTAAACAGAGATATATCACCACAAATACCGCTTCCTCCTAATCCTGACATAATTTTTGCCTCAAACTACATTGAAAAAGAGTATATTGTTCACGAAATGACGGAGGATGAATGCAAGAAATTGCTGCAAAAGTACCTGGATGAGTTATCTGTTATTGTACCCCATAAGGTGTGCGATGATGATATAATGCTGAGTGTGGACGAACTCAAGTATATCATGCTGATAATAAGAAATGTGAGGAAAATTGAGGAAAAAAAGTTATCCCCTGTTCCATCAAAGATCTATAACTTACTTGGTAACGTATACACAATAATGCTTAAAAAAACGAAAGAAGTGTTTGGAAAGAAATTTCCCCTTCTATCCGCATACTACAGGCATGCCCACAGGTATTATATGAAGGTTGAGAAGGAGGACGATATATTCAGTATTGTGCAAAAGAATAGCGGTTATCTGCACTACATAATGGAGAACTACAAGGGCAGTGTTCAGTGCTATGAGGATGTGCTCGCCTTATACCCCAACGATGTGGAGGCGCACGTGGGCAAAGGCAGGGCACTTATTGCGCTGAGAAAATTCAAGGATGCAATACTGGAGTTTGACAGAGCTATAGAGGTGGATTATAAAAACTACGATGCTTGGATGGGGAAGGGCAACGCTCTAGAAGAACTTGGAAGGCACGAAGAGGCATTACGCTGTTATGAGCAGGCTCTTAAGGTTAAGAGAGATTATAAGGTGCTCGTTAGGATCGCAGAAGTTCTGGCAAAGCTCGGAAGATATAAAGATGCATTGAAAAAGTATGATGAGGCGGCGAAACTCAACCCGAGGGTTAAGATAGAGAATAAGGGGCTGCTCATGCAAAGGGCAGAGGCTTTAGAGGCGCAGGGCATGTACTCTGATGCCGTAGATATATATTCAAGGCTTGTGATAACCGAGCCGAACAACTGGGAGTATTGGTATAAGAAGGGTAGAGCACTTCTAAAGATGGAGAGAATAAACGAAGCACTCGAAGCCCTAGAAAGGGCATCATCAATAAAAACCAACATTGATGTTTTGCTATCCCTTGCCGAGGTTTATCAAAAGATTGGCGATAATGAGAGAGCATTAGCGACATATGAGCGTATAATCGATATTGATGGAAAAAATGTAAGTGCATGGGTCTCTATGGCTGAAATATACGAAAGAATGGGGAAGATCGATGAGGCTGATGCCTGCTATACAAAAGTTGCAGAGTTTGCATCGAACAATCCAGATATATGGTATAGGAGGGGTAGGCTTTTGAAAAAACAGGGAAGATGGGGAGCAGCTATCCAGATGTTTCACACAGCCCTCAGTTACGACCCAAACCATACGGATACGCTTATAGCACTGGGAGATGTTTACATGGAACAGGGTAAGTACGATATGGCGGAGAGAGTATACAATAAAGCCCTCAAACTATCACCATCCTCGCCCACTTTATGGTACAAACGCGGTGTGCTTTTATCGCGCTCTGGGAGATGGGGAGGTGCGCTCCAGTGCTTTGATAGGGCTTTGGGTCTTGACCCCAACAACACTCAAATAATGAGGGCTAAGGCTACCCTTCTGAAGGATAAGGGAAAGCCCAAGGACGCCCTAAGCCTGTATCGGAGGATAATCAAGATGGACCCTGGAAATGCCGGAGCGCTCCATGACATGGCAATGCTGTACTATGAGATGGGAGAATACTCTGAGGCGCTAAGAGCCCTTGAGAAGGCGCTCAAAATCGCCCCCTCATCCGCCACCATGTGGAACGATATGGGCTTGGTATATGAATCTCTTGAAAGGTATGAGGACGCACTCAAATGTTACGATAGAGCAACGGAGATAAACCCCAATGACGACACCGCGTGGTACAATAAAGCAGTGTTGCATGAGAATCTGGGAAATTATACAGGGGCCATGAAGGCCTATAAGCGTGTTCTTGCTATAAATCCAAACGATGCTGATGCTTTAATGGGTCTTGCATCATTGTATTACAAGGCCAAGAGGTATGAGGACGCGATAAAAACACTCAAAAGAGTTCTTGAGATTGAGCATGGAAAGAACGAAAACGCATGGATAACAATGGCACGAACCTATGAGAAACTGGGAAGGCTTAAGGATGCAGAGGAGGCCTACATGAACGCTCTTAAGGTTAATCCAAAAAATGACGGTGTTTGGGTGCTCAGGGCAAAAGTGCTTGAGAAACTTCGTGAGTATAGAAAGGCATACGCCTCATATTCCAACGCCCTCAAACTCAACCCTAGGAACAAAAAAGCCCTTGAGGGGGCAGAAAGGTGCAAAAAGCGCATGGAGGGAAAGTAGGGAGGTTTGCCCATGAAACACGGAAAAAAGCCTGTAATTTTAATTAATTACAAGACTTATGCGGAAGCTACAGGAAGGAAAGCGCTTATTCTCACTAAGGAAATAGAAAGGGTAGCGTTGGATTCATACGCATATGTGGCTGTTGCACCACAGTTTGCAGACATAAGAATGATCGCTGAAAATACGGAGTTGCCAGTTTTTGCTCAGCACGTAGACCCTATAGAAGAGGGAAGCAACACAGGTCATGTACTTGCCAGTTGCATAAAGGAGGCAGGAGCCGTCGGCACAATAATAAACCATGCTGAAAAAAGATTGAGGATTGCAGACATAGAAAAAATAATAAAAATATGTAAAAAGCATGAACTAATATGTGTTGCATGTGCTAATACCCCTGGAGTCTCCGCATCACTCTCAACTCTATCCCCAAATTACGTTGCAGTAGAGCCCCCTGAGCTTATCGGGGGAGATATTTCGGTATCTGTTGCCAAGCCTGATGTTGTAAAGGGCGCTGTGGACGCTGTTAAGAGGGTGAATAAAGGTGTTGGTGTGCTTTGTGGGGCAGGTGTTAAAAACGAAAATGATGTTTACAGAGCCCTTGCGCTGGGTGTAGACGGTGTGTTATTGGCTTCGGGGGTGGTTAAGGCGAAAAAGCCCGGCAACGTCATGGCTGATTTGTTGAAAGGGGTGGAAAAATACCTTAAGGAGGGATTGAGATGAAAATACTCGCAGTTGCAGATATACACGGTAGCGATAGAGGAGCGGAGGTAGTGTTCGAGGCAATAGAGGAGCATGGTCCTGAGATCGTATGCGTTGCTGGAGATATCACACATTTTGGCCCTCCAGAATGGGCTGAGAAATTCCTAAACAGTATAAGGGTAAAAACGTACGCGATCCACGGCAATTGCGACCCACCGGAGGTTCAGGATGCAATAAACAGGAGCAGGGCAATTAATCTGCACCACAAGGTGATTCTGGAGGGAGAATACGCTTTTGTAGGGTTTGGTGGGGAGAATTACAGTGTGATACCACTAAGCCCTGAGATTACTTCAAAGGTAATAATCGTCCTAGCGCATCAGCCGCCCTATGGAATACTCGATACTGCAATGAACGGGCGCCATATTGGCAATAGGGGCCTATCATCCTTTATAGAAAAGTACTCCCCAGCACTTGTGATCTCCGCCCATGTTCATGAGGCTAGGGGTGTGGAAAAAGATGAGAACACGACATATGTAAACCCGGGAGAGGCGAGAAAAGGTTATTATGCCCTCATTAACATAGAGGGCAGGAGAACAGACATTGAGCTTTTACGACGGCTTATCTAGGACAAAAAAGAAAAAATAGGGGGGAGGTCAGCGTGAACATATCATTTGGTCAATAATCCTGAGTATTTGTCCAACTCCGCAATGAGGCGTTCCGCCTCTTCCATTCTCTTGATCTTCTCAATCACATAATCAACTCTCTCATAAATCATATCACGAACCGCGTACCTTATAGCCTCCGAGCGTGACGGAAAATCGCCCACTCTCACAAGCACGTCAATCGCCCTTAAATACGATACTGGAAGTCTTATTGTTATTTTTTCAGTACGTGCATCGGTCATCGTGTACACCTTTTGTACATCCTTTGCCAGACAAATGACATACAAATATAAAAAGGTTTTTGTATGCTCGGGGATGGTGTCAACTTAAGCGAAAAATTCTAACGTCTATTTCTATATTATGGTAAAAAAAAGAAGAAGGGATGGGTATGCTAGAACATGTGGTGGAGTGCATTGCTAATAGATTAAGTTTTCGGCGTAGGCGGAAGGATATACAATTGAAAGTGTT
>QMTG01000042.1 GCA_003649915.1 Thermoplasmata archaeon | reverse complement strand
TCTTTTAGTATTGGTATGAGAAGCGTGGTATTGTTTATTGCCGATAAATCTCTGAGCGCCTGTATGAGTTTCAACACGGATATGAATGTATTATTTACAGCCAAGTACTCGACACCGTCAAGCATTATAATTCCTCCTCTGTTTTCCGAGGAGAACTGCTCCACAACTAGGCTAATCTTTTCCAAGTCCCTAGGCTTGATTGTGTTCTCGCCATCTATCTCCGTGAGCCATATTATGTTTCCAGATATTCCGTATAGTTTTTCCAATTTTTTTGGCGCTTCCCTGCTTATGCATAGTGCCTTCCTTCGCCTTGCCTCGGCTGCAAACATCCTGTAAGCGTCTGCCAAACTCTCCCCTATGTATAGATATGTGAAGCCTTCTCTTAGCCCCTCAACACCTTCTTCCTCCAAGACCGTCCCACATCTTGGACATGTCCTAACGTCATCTTCAACTCTATAACCGCACAGTGGACAAATTTTCCCCTTCTCCTCCTCAACCACCCCCTCCTCAACAACCTCGGAAATTTCTTCAACATCCTCTTCTTCCTCTTTCTCAAAAACCTCTTTAGCCTCATCCTCTGCACTTATTACTTTCGCCTCTGTGGGCGCTTCCTCCTCAGCCCCCCCAGCCTCTTCTGCTTCCTCATACTCTATTACAACCTGCACTATACATATCGTTATATTCTCCCCTGCAACATTCCATTCCACAGTGTATCCATCCATTGATATCTCGCTTACAATCTCGAAAAGCTCTGCCCTTGTTTCGCCTGCAATCCACTCAGCATAGGGCTCTATGAGTTCTGCCACTCTATCGCTAACCTTTATCTGACATTCAATGTAATCCTCGACCTCCAGCCCGCAGTCCTTCCTCATCTGCTGGATCCTTCTAACAATCTCGCGGGCAAACCCCTCACCCTCAATCTCCCTGTCCATTGTTGTATCAAGGTATAACTTGCCACCTGAGAACTCGAAACCTGTGTATTGCTCAGGTACTCTGTACTCAAACTCCACCATATCGGGTGTTACTTTTAGTCTCTGCCCCTCTACCCCTATAACATATGCTCCTTTCTCAATGTGCTCTTTCACTCTGTTTGGGTCGGCGTTTTCCAGTATCCTGGCGATTTTGGGTGCCCACTGCCTAAACACGGGCCCTATGGCATTCATGTTGGGTTTTATGCTCAAAATCATTTCGTCCCACTGCTCACCAGGGCGAACTACCTTTATCTCCTTTATATTCCCCTGTTTTTTAACTATGTGCTGGAGATGCTCGATAGCGCGTGCTGTGCCCTCATCCTTAGCAATGACCACAGCCCTTCTTATTGGCCATCGAAGCCCGCGACCGATTTTCTGCCTGCTACTAGCTATTGCCTCAACAACATCCCTTACCACAGCCATATTTTTCTCAAGTTCTTCATCCAGAAATTCCTCCCTAACCCTAGGCAATGTTTCAAGATGCACGGATAGTTCGTGCCCAAGACCTCTGAATATATGCTCTGAAATATATGGAACCATCGGAGCCATCAGTCTTGCAAGGTCCGAGAGTATGTAATGGAGTACATTGTATGTAATGACCTTTTTTCCATCGCTCTCCTCAATCCATACACGGTCTTTTATTAAACGAATATACCAGCGGGACAAGTCTTCGACAAAGAACTCTTCAATAATTCTTGCAGCCTTATGAACATGATACTTTTCCATAAAGTCTAAGAACTCTTTCTTTGCTCTCTCAAATCTAGAAAGCACCCATCGGTCAACATCGTCCATCTTATTTTTCTCAAGCACACTGTAATCAGCAGAGAATGCATCCAGCGCCATGTATGTCTTGGCGAAAGTGTAGCAGTTCCAAAGAATATTAAGAGTTCTCCTAGCGTTCCTAACACCCTCTAGGGAGAAGGGGAGGTCTTCCCAAGGTGCGGAGGCGTGAAGCAGATATAGGCGAAGGGCATCCACGCCGTACTCTCTAATCACCTCCATTGGGTCAATAACATTGCCCAACGACTTAGACATGGGTCTGCCCTTTTCGTCAAGGGCAAAGCCATGCATTAGCACCTCATCATAGGGGCATCTATTGAAGGCTATCACGCCCGCACACAATTGGGAATAAAACCAGCCCCTAGTCTGATCATGTGCCTCAACAATCCATCTTACAGGCCACCACTTCTTAAAATCATCCTCATAGCCTGGGAATCCCAACTGAGCCCAAGAGCACACAGCAGAGTCAAACCAAACATCAAGGACGTCAGGCACCCTATACATATTTTTCTTGCACTTCTTGCACTTAATCTTAACCTTATCAATCCATGGTCTGTGAAGGTCGGCGATTTTCTTTCTCCTGCCCAGTTTTTTCAACTCGCTTATCGAGCCAACAACTACTGTATTGCCGCAGTTCTCGCACCTCCATATGGGTAGTGGGATACCCCAATACCTTTGCCTAGAGATACACCAGTCTTTTGCATTTTCTACCCAATCCTTCTGCCTAGCGCTTCCAGCCCACGGCGGCGTCCATGAAACCCTCTCAACCTCCTCAAGAAGATTGTCCTTTATTTCTGTGACCTTGATGAACCACTGTTTCGTGCTCCTGTAAATAATTTTGTTCCTGCACCTCCAGCAGTGCCCATAACGATGAACAATCGTGCCCCTGGAGAGCAAAAGACCATGGGATTCGAGATCTTTTATTACTGCCTCACTGGCTTCAGAAACGCTCATACCCTTATATTTACCCGCATCTTCGCTCATGATGCCCCTTTCATCTACTGGACAAAACGGCGGGAGTTCGTACTCTTTGCCTAGTTCAAAGTCCTCTGGGCCATGTCCTGGTGCTATATGAACAACACCGCTCATGCTTTTTTCCACACCGTCAAATAAAAGAACACTGTACGCCCACTCCGCTCCTATCTCTCTTATACCCGCGCCCCTAAGCGGATGAATATACTTTTTACCCACAAGTTGGCTTCCACCGAATCTTTCTATGACCTCGTACTCCTCTATTCCTGCCTCCCTCAGCACATCCTCATAAGTGTCCTCGAGAATTATGTAGGTCTCATTCCCAACCCTCACACGCACGTAAACATATTCGGGATGGACTGCAACTGCTAAGTTGCCCGGTATTGTCCACGGTGTGGTTGTCCATATTATAATATACTCGTTATCAACCTCACGCAGCGGAAACTTGACGTATATTGAGTAATCCTCCTCATCCCAGTATCTGATTTCCGCCTCCGCAAGTGCGGTCTCGCATCTGGGGCACCAAGGAATAACCCTCTCTGCCTCAACGAGAAGCCCCTGCTCATGAGCCTTCTTTATCGTCCACCAAGCAGCCTCTATGTACTCGTTAGTTATTGTTGTATAGGGATGTTCCCAATCAAGCCATACACCGAGTGCTCTGAACTGTTCAATCATTTTTTCCATATTTTTTAGCGCAAATTCCCTGCACTTCTTAACGAATTTATTTATTCCTATTTTTTCAATATCCCTCTTATTGGATATGTTCATGCTTTTCTCAACAAGCACTTCTATGGGCAGGCCGTGCATGTCAAACCCCGGCTGGTCTCTAACGTTATACCCCTGCATTCTTCTAAACCTGACGTACAAGTCCTTTAGTATCTTATTCCAAGCGGTGCCTATGTGCACATTGCCAGATGTATATGGTGGGCCGTCAACAAAGTAATATCTCTCCCCTTTCTCCCTTTCTTTCTTCAACCTATCGTAGATATTATTTTCCCTCCAGTAATTTTCAATTTCTTTCTCAATCTCCGCCGGATTATATACACCCTGCGCCTGCACCATATAAATCGTCCGTAGAATATGCAAGTGTTATTTAATACTGTTTCTCTTTACACTCTCCTACGTTCTACGGCATGTCAACAACCTTAAAGACCATGGTAGGGGAATAAGACCGCTTCTTTGCCCCTTAATTTGTTTTGCATGGGTCGTGATTGGAAGAAGTTACTCTAAGCAACAATTTAATATCATGCATGCATATTTGTATGAAAATGTTTGGCAAAGCAAACATACTATCATATCACCCGATCAGGGCAAGGGTTAGGGTGGAGTGGAAGGACGGAAGAGCTGTGCTTGTTTATCCCAAAAACCTGACCAGGTTCGAGCGATGGCTGCATAAAATAATAGGTGGACCGCTTGAGATAAGAAGACCATTGGACGATGTTGGAACCTATATATGGAGGTTGTGCGATGGTAAACACAGTGTAGAAGATATTTGTAACAAGGTCTGGGAGAGGTTCAAGGAAGATGTGGAGCCTGTCAAGCCTAGGGTTACAAGATTTATCCTCATCCTTAGAAACCTTAATCTTGTGTTTTTTGCCGAAGAAATCAAAAAGGATGCATAGCATTATCCATACATCTGGGGGGTTGGAGGTATTTTATGCTTCTTTGCCTGCTCGGCTTGGGCATGTATTGCCTTTATCTGTCTTTCGAGTTTTTCTGCTTCTTCATAGAGCGGTTTAGTGTCAATATGCATCTTGAGAATCATCGAATCGAGCACTTCAATTATTCTCGCTGCTGCCCTTGCATCAGGGTACTCAGGATGGGCCTCTGCCAGCAAGCAAACAACATTGTACTCCCTTCTTTTTCCCTCGTTCAACAGCACTCCTGCAACGCCAGTTATTACGCCTTCAGAAAAGTTCTTAACACCGTTAGCCTCTATCAAAGACCTGCCCTGCTCCGTAGTGGCAATCCCGTAAACAGAGGGGGAAGGGGGCTGCGATCCTTCCTCACCAAACCTCTCAACAACCATACCCTCAGGACTTATCACCATACTGCATTTTTGCTCAATGGCCCAGTCCAGTAAGGTCGCTGCAACGGGCTTGATAAGATTTGGTGGGGGCTGAAATTCGGATATGAAGACTATTATTTTTCTTTCTTTTGCCTCTCCACCGTAAATCCTAACGGGATTTTGAGGCTCCGAGTTTCTTATCAGCGATACCGTGGGGAAGTATATGGAGTCCATCACACCTATTTGCTCGAGATCAAGTACATTTATTATATAATTTGCGACTATTGAACTAACAAGCCCCACACTTGGGAATCCATCAATAACAATCCCGCCCTTCAAATCCATCCTCTTTATCTCGTAAATGTGTATATCAGCAACCATGCGATGTATAATTCACTCCCACTACTTAAAAGTTGGGCGCCCAGTATAATATTTGAAAATGTTTATTTAATTTGCCTTGAGCATTAACAATCAGAGTTAGCATGTAGAGTTACAAATATTTGAGCCTTATAGTATATGTGGCGCAATCCTTGAAACATTATCAAATGATTTTTTAACTCTTTCATCCTTTATCTATGCCATGCTGTTCACAGGTCAAGTGCTCCACGCCAAGGGCGATGATGTGTGGTTTGAGGAGGAGTACATAGTTGTTGAAGATGGCGTTATTGTCGAGATAGGCACGGGCTTGGAAAAGAATGCTGATTATGAGGGTATTATAGTGCCATTATTTGTTAACATGCATACTCATATCGCCGATTGCGCAATAGGGAAAAGACCCCCAAGGAGGTTAAAGGATGCCGTTGCACCACCCAAAGGCTTTAAACATGTTATGCTTAAGAAACTTGGAAGGGACAGAATTGTTATGGGAATTAAGAGCGGATTGATTGGTGCCTTTCAAAGTGCCACAATAGAGGTATGGGATTTTAGAGAGGAGGGTCTTGATGGAATACTCTTTATGAGAGAGGCAACCTCTACACTAAAAATACCTGTACGTGCTAAGGTGCTGGCAAGACCCAACGGACACACTCTTGATGAGATAAAGGATGATGAGATATACGCACTACTTCACATGGCAGATGGTTTTGGGATAAGCAGCATATTGGATTACGATTATGATTTGCTGCAAACAATTGCAGATATTGTTCGTATAAAGAAAAAAATCCTAGCCGTGCACATGGCCGAGGGAGAAAGGGAGGATGTTGGAAAAGTGCTCGACCTTAAGCCTAGGTTTGTCATCCACGCAATACATGCAACAAAGGAGGATATGCAAAGCCTTAGGGATGAAGGAGTAGGCGTTGTGATATGCCCTCGAGCAAACTCGTACTTTGGCATGATGCCAAACGTTGGTGCTATGATTGATGTGGGCTTGGATGTTGCACTCGGTACTGATAACTGTATGCTTGCTAGACCCAGCCTTTTGGAAGAGATGCAATACTTGTATAGAGTGTCATCTCTTTATAATTGGGGGCTGGAGTTTGAAGATATTATCAGGGTTGCATTCATCAACAGTGGGAAAATTTTAAATCCAAGAAAGTATACGGGAGTTGCTCGCAGCGCGCGGGCGGAATTCGCAGTGCTCAGGGGGGATTTCGAAGACCCTGCGTACTATTTGGTAATGCGCGCTGCTGCATCGGATATATGTGCTATATGCGTTGGCAAACATCTATGGAGGTTTGATGAAAAATGGAAGAATTTAAGAGAATACTGATTGCAACTGATGGCTCCGAATACACAAAAACTGCTGTTGAGAAGGGACTGAGCCTTGCCAAACTTATAGGGGCAAAGGTTACTGCGCTCTACGTTATAGATATGCGCTCCCTTGCAATGATACCGCCTGATGAGATTACAACACCGATATACGAGATTATGAGGAGAGAGGGAGAAGAGGCTGTAGCATATGTCGAAAACCTAGGGAAAAGCATGGGGGTTGAAGTTGAGACTGTAGTACTTGAGGGTAACCCTGCGGAGGAGATAATAAGATTGGGAAAAGACCATGATATGATTGTAATGGGTACCCTTGGAAAGAGCGGGCTGGAAAGACTTCTCATGGGCAGTGTTGCGGAAAAGGTTGTGAGACATGCTCCATGTCCTGTGTTTCTTATAAGGGTTAAGAAGGAGGGATAGAACCATGAAAGTGCGAGAGATTATGACAAGAGATGTTGTATACGCCGTGCTTCCTGGGCTAAGGGACGACGTGCTCAGGCTCATGGTTAAGCACAAGAAAACAGGGGTTCCTGTTGTGAAAAAGGGAACTATGAAGTACGTGGGGTTCATAAGGAGGCAAATAATATTTTCAAATCCAAATGTTGAGCAATTAGCGCTGCTCGTCAATAGAGAGCATCCAACTGTGTCCTCCAACGACGATTTAGAGGTTGCTGCCAAAATATTCTATGACACTGATGTGCGTTTTCTACCAGTAGTTGATGGTGGGGAACTTGTGGGCATAGTAACACCAACAGACCTCATGCCAATAATAGAGAAGATGGAAAAACCCCCTCTTGTACGCGATTTCATGAGGAAAAGGTGCATGCCTGTTTGGGCAAAGACACCGATAAATGTTGCCCTGAGAATAATGGCGATAAGTGATATATACGCTCTTCCTGTGCTGGACAACGATGCAAAACTGTGCGGAATAGTGACGGACAGAGATATATTTAGTAGGGGGTCTATAGACATGAACATTGCGATATCGGACCTAGGACTTGGAGAAGATGAGGACTCATGGACATGGGAAGGGCTGAGAAATATAATGAAATTGTACTATGAGGAAGCAAGAATTCAATTACCAGATATTAGTGTGGAGGAAATCATGGTCAAGAATCCAAAGGCTGTTTATGAGGATTCTAGTGTTGCGGAAGCCGCAAGAATAATGAGAAGACACGACTTTGCCCAGCTTCCTGTAAAGAACTCCGAGGACAGGCTTAAGGGCATGATTTATGAGACGGACATCATGGGAGCATTGCTAAAGGGAGAGAATGATGAGGGATGAAATTTACTCGCTTGCAAAGCGCAGAGGGTTTTTTTACCCGTCAAGCGAGATATACGGTGGGCTTGCGGGGTTCTACGATTATGGCCCTCTTGGGGTCAGGCTTAGAGATAACCTAATAAAAGTTTGGAAAAATTACTACGTACTCGGTGAGAATTTTCTGGAAATTGATACTCCAACACTGACTCCAGAGGAAGTTTTCATAGCTTCAGGTCATGTTAAAGAGTTCACTGATAAGATGGTTAAGTGCACAAGTTGCGGTGCCGAATACAAAGCTGATGATGTTGGCAGTAGCGACTTATGCCCTGCCTGTGGTGGCTTGCTTAGCGAGGAGGGCGATGTTAACCTGATGTTTTCCACGGAGGTAGGTATTAAGAGCACGAGGAAGGCTTACCTTAGACCTGAGACTGCTCAGGGCATATTTGTGTCTTTTATAAACCTGTATCTCTTCAACAGAGAAAAAATGCCGTTTGGCGTTGTTCAGGTGGGAAGAGGGTACAGGAATGAAATCTCGCCAAGGCAGGGGCTAATCAGGCTTAGAGAGTTTAACATGGCTGAGGCTGAGGTCTTCATTGACCCAAGGAATAAGAGATGGGATAAGTTTCAACTTGTTTGCAACGAGGTCATGCATTTGGTGGATGATAAAGGGCAAGAGTGGGAAATGAGTGCTGTGGACGCTGTGGAGAAAAAAATCATAGGCTCGGAAGCGTTGGCGTACTTCATGGTTCTAACAAAAAGATACCTTATTGATGTGGGCATTGATGAGAAAAAACTCAGGTTTAGGAAGCATAAGAAAGAAGAGCAGGCGCACTACGCCATGGAGTGCTGGGACGCTGAGGCATTAACTTCGTATGGCTGGGTTGAGATTGTTGGTATTGCAGATCGGGGGGACTTTGACCTAAGCATGCACATAAAGCACTCAGATGCAAACTTAAGAGCTTTCAGAAGGTTTGAGAAAGAGAGAG
>QMTG01000041.1 GCA_003649915.1 Thermoplasmata archaeon | reverse complement strand
TTGAGCGTAACCTCGGGTCCGTTTAATAACGCGGAGAAGAAATCACCAGCGTTTCCTTCTATATAAATTTCGTATTTTCCTGAAAAGCCTACAAGCACGTAATCCTCCCCATCAACACCACTCCCCCTCACTTTTGAACTCTTCTCAAGTTTTTCCAGTATCAGTTCATTGACTTTCATGACAATCAGCCCCATCAAGGCACTGAGAATTTTGGAAGAACGTCAAACATGCTTAGCAATGCTAGCAGTATTGCAATTATTGCCACAACTATGGATGCTTTACCAACCTTTGAGGCTGTTGCCGCCTTGCTTACAAAAACATGCTTTGTATCGTTCAGTGTTCTCTCCAAAGTTTTGATACTTTTTTCGAGAGCATCAACTCTCTTTTTGAGTGTCTCCACTTTTCCCTTAATGGATGCCTCAAAGGGCTCAAACTGTTTCTCAAGCCTATAAAGCCTTCTGTTCATCCTAAAAATTGTGTTCTTGATTTCTGGGGGCAAATCCACAACCTTTTCCACCACTACCTTCTTTTCACCCCTAACCTCCATCATTTCCTCCTTTTTTTCGCCCTCTACAGCAACTTCACCCTCCTCAGCAGTGTCAGGGGCGTGCTGTTTTGCAATAAATCTTACGCTCTCCAACTCCTTTATATACCTATCATACCTGTTTTCAAACTCTTCCTTTACCTCTTTTGTGAGTGTGTCAATTAGTGATTTCAGGTTTTCAATCCTGCTCTTCTGCTCCTTTGCCTCTTCCTCAAGCCACGGGTTGATTTTTATTACTCTCTCAAAGTCCTCCTCAAGTTTTGCCAATTCTTTCTTTAACGAAAGTATTCTGAGCCTTTTTGAAACCACAGACAAATCATGAAGAGCATCAGCCCTTGCCCTCTCCTTCGCATCATCCACGCCCATCCTGTCTGGTAAAAGAAGCATGAAATAATCACACCATCTATCCTGAAGTTTCTTCCTAACTTCTGCAAAATCACCATCTCTGACTATGATCTCCAATTGGGGAGCACCTGTGCGGAACAGCACACAAACGGTATCGTTTGGCATGCAGATGGCGATCACAGAATATGGGTAGTGCTCGTAAAAATCGGGCAGAATTTCGGGCTTTTCTCCCTCTACAACCTTCCTGTACTCATCCAGATAGCTCCTAACATATTCCTTGATAGCCTTTGCCTTTTCATCTACGGGAACGAGTTCCTCAATATCGGGAAGTATATTGAATTCTTCACCCTCTCTTTCTCCCATTCGTTCACCACCGCTTATCTAGGCACGACTATAGTGGCCAATACCACCATGCAAATTCAATTATTATAGCAATTGCTATCGATGCTATAACCACTGCCCACGGGTTAATTTTTAACGCCCTCTCGTCTTCCGCCTCAAAATACCTTATAAGACCTGCACCCGATTGAAAGCCGAGACGCTTTTTTCTCTTGCCACCCTTTACCATGGTTACTACTATACTGTGAGAAGTATATATAACTAACCCTCTGTTTCGCCAAGGATTTAACCACCTGATTATCACTGCTTTTCAGGTATAGCGGTGTGTGGTGTACCATAGTATATTTTTGCAAAAATCCGACATCTTTTTATAATTGACTGAGATAATATGACAATGATGAAGAGTGCGGTTAGGAGGATCCTCATTGTATTAATTGGTCTCATGCTAACTCTTTCGATTTTCCACCATATTACTTTTTCATCCGAAGCCTCATTTTATGAGCCAAACATGCCAGATTATGGTGCTTTTAAAGCGATTAAAAGCATGCACTCTCGCCTCTCTGAGGCAAAGAATAATGCAAGCATTCTAAGAGATATTAAAAGCATGAAGGAGGGGATATCTATACATGAAAGGGAGCAACTTGACCCCATGGAAGGCGTTGATGTATCTAGGGAGAAAAAAATGGAGGTGAGGATTCCTGAGATATTTGAGGATGTGATGGAATACAGACCAATAGAGAGTTATACAACGGTGCTGGACCTGCTCACAAATCGAGTGCTGAACTATTACGTTTACACACCATACCTGGGCACAATCGAAGACTGGAACATGGGCACACTGAGACCTGATCCATTCCTAACAATACTCAACGGTAAATACACAACTGACTGGGTTTATGTGGATGTAGACAATGCAGATGCTGATGATAACGATGCCACAGGGATAGATATAAGGGCTAGGATTTTACCTGTGTTGGATGACGTCCAGACATATCCACTTGCCTCATACGCCAATGGGAGCGTGTATCTTCAGGTTGAAAACATGGGGTGGAATAATTCCCTCTCAATATACTTCCTCAAAGGGATATCATACAATGTAGGTCTTTACTCACGCGCGGGTCTTGTTATTGTGGGTCTTGAGTTCAAAAAATTGCCTAAATATTTCTACGCGTGCATGGAAGCGGACAATATAATGCTTGATATGAATGATAGGAGTATAGAGGCAAAGGGGCCGTATCACATATCTTGGTACTCCTCAGACTTCATTGAGGAATTTAACCTGAGCGTATATTATGCTGAGTACAGGTCGGGGGAAAGGGGGAACTCCCTTTTCTGGTTTAATGCAAACATAAGGGGGGCGGAAGGGGGGTATGCTCCGCTGCAGGCGGACATTATGCTTGAGATGAATGAAGGGGAGGGTATACCGCTCAAACTTCTAAGTTACACGGCGAGCAGCGAGTCCGTAATAAATATAATGGTGGGGGATGTGGCGGAGAACGTGACGGTTGCTCATGTTATAGCCGATGATGTGCCTGCTACACTGAAAATAAGGACTGATAGTAAACCATCGGATAGCGGAAACATAACAGTCATTGACATGTCTATGGATGGCAATATAAGGAGTGTGTGGTATAATGAAACCATATACTTTCACACAACCGTAGAGAACTATACAAAGGCCCAGCATAAGAGTGTGTTCTTGGGACTGAGAAATTTGTCCCCACTGCACTTTGAAGGGGCCTTCGGGATCCAACCAATGCCTCCACCCTCGAGGTTTAGATTCAACGCCACAACTCCATTCATTGCTGCCCTGACCGATTTTATACTTGAAAGGGTGAGTTCAAGATTTAGATGGGCGGGTGTTGTGCTCAGTGGAATACCAGATAAGGTGCTCAGCATGCTCGGAAAGGGTGGGAGGGCGTACTTGGAGGCAGAATATCCCCTTTCGGTGTTTTTTGCCCTTACGAGCAAAACTGTGGTTAATGTGGAAAATGAGAGCATGATGTACTTCTCGTTTTACAACGAAAGTGGCGTTGGCGATAATGAGGTATCGCTTTCGGTTTGCGGAAGTATTGATGACATGCTTTACTTGAATGCAACAACAGGGAAAGAAGCACATATATGTGTGGAGTTTGCTGAAGAGCATCCGCTAAGGGCTATAATGATAGATAACGCTAACAGAATAAGGTCATCCACGTACCTCTACAATGTGCCAAGGAGCGCAAAAATAGATGCAGCGGGTCAGACAATTTTTTATCAAGTAAGTAGTGGTGCAAGTTTTCAGAACATGGTGCATGTGAGCGAGTTTGGGGACACATATCTGGAGATAGCGATTCACGACCTTCCCAGCCAACTCACCATGGTGAACAATGGTACTGTGCTCAGCATTAACACTACAGATAAGCATATAGGCTCTCTATTTGTAATAATATCCAACGGAACGATCGAAACCATAGACAAGCCTCATGTGCTAGTGGCAAGCAATGGAAGTTTCCTATGCGCAAGTATTTTAATACAAAGCATCGCAGGCTTGCGCTGGAATAGCGAAACAAAAAAACTCACAATAAAATTGGGCGAAAGATATAAAATGAGGGTTTATGCCAACATGAGTGGAGAGAAAAAATTCTACGCAGATATGGTTATCGACCCGATGCCCGATGAGTTCATGCTTGACGCAGCAGGAGTGCTCGGAATGCAATCCCTATCACTTCCAGATCTTTCAAAAATATCAGGTGTGATAACCTTTCCAAACATAATATCGGGGGTTGGAAAACTTGTATCCAACATGAGCACTGTATTGCCAAGCGCCATGATGAGGTTTGTGTCCATGCTTGGGACATACTCGACAAACACAGAACTATCGTATAAGGCATCTTACAATCCAACAATAATGGGTGAGTTGTGTGTGGGCGATAGGTTGGCGCTGGAGAACGTTTACTGGACGCACGGAATATCTGTGCTTCAGCATGGAAACTGCACTGTTGCACGCATATATGTGACAGGGATGCCAAGAGAATGTGCCATGAGCGTTAGAAGTGGGAAAACGAACTTTATAAATGTAACGTTCTTTGACTTTTCTCCAAAATATCCTTGGATTTTATTCGATATAAGGGGCTTTATGGAGAGAGATCTCACAATGTACGCTGAGGGGCTGGAAAAAAGGAGCGTAATAAGTGTAAGCGCGGTTCTTGGAAAGAAAATAATGCCGTGGAATCTCAACGTCTCCGCCAACTTCTCCATAAGCGATATATACGGAAATAAAAGGAGTGTGAAGAACCTTTACGTGAGGGCGAGAGAGTACAGTGCGGGCGAGAGAAATATGGAATTATTCATGCCTGCAGTTCCATGCGAGGTATGTATAAATGCCCTTGTGAACGATTCCGCCATGCTTTGCTATTCCGCCTCATCAACAATACGCTATATATTTGCCAAGTTCTGGCTCAGAAGCGAGAAAAACTCCATGTATGTGCTGTTAAAGGATGTGCCCAAAAATATGGAGTTGAGAATAACTCCTGGGCATTTTGATATTCTATCGCCTCCAACAACCTACATCCCGAGCATAGATATAAGTGCATCATCTCCTGGCATGGACGTCTATATGACTGGGGACGGAAGAGTTTTCGGGCATGTTGGTCGATACGAAATAGTGATTAACAACGCCGATGAGCGCATAAGGGCGTACGCTAAAGGGGAAAGATTTGAACTTGATGGTGGGGCGGAGTTTGCATCTATTGCGGCGGAGAATATACCTTACTCCCCGCAGTACAGCATATCAAAAATCGTGCTCAGAGCAACTGATGTACGCAGTGTTTCAGTAAGGCTTAGGATGCTATTCGGTCTATTACCAGTGATAAGCATTACCAATATAGAGTGCGGAAACGTGTATTTTTCGATAAATGTTGTGGTGAACATGCTGAATCATAGAATATCTCCAGCACTCTCCTTCTTTGACATAGCCATGGTGAGGGGTGTGTTTGCAGAGATTCCAAAGATGCCCTATCTGTACACAGAAAGTGGGACAATAGCCATGGAGGGGACAAGTAGGCATGTGATTTTGCCCGCGATAGGCACAACAATTTTCATGACGGTGATAGGCAGGTGATTTAGGAAATGGCAGAGAAGGGTGGCGAAGGAAGGAATGGAAGAAAAAAACTGTACGCTATAATTCCCGCAGCACTAATACTTATGCTCATTCTTTACACTCTTGTGATTCCGAGGCTGCATCTTGTCATCGCGATATCGTATTCTGAGGGCATCTTCAACACATTTGACATTGATGTTGTGATAAAGAATGCGGGTAACAGGGCGGTTAATGTGACAAAATTAGCAGTATCGCTTGTTAATTCCACGGGCACGACTGTAGGGAAGAAAACTGTGAGATATATTGAGATCAAGCCCTGGAAGTACTATAATATGGAGGAATTGCACATACTTGGTGATGAAAATAACACACACAATGTTACATACAGCATATCCCTAACGTTAATATTTAAATTCAACGGGTATGATTACAAGCATTTCAACAATTTTACCACAGAGGAGCCCTACGTGAGGATGGACTTCAGGGAGGATGTCAGGGGCTGATTTTCCTGCCAGTTATTATATACCCTGTATGCCCAAGCATATCAAAACTTGGTCTTGTTCTGCCCTTCCGTGCCACAATCTCTCTAAGCAATAACTCATAACATTTCACATCGCAAAAGCCAACCTCCCTCATGGCATCTGCGCAATCCTCTGCCTGATTCATTGTGGGCACGTATGAGCACAAATAACCGCCCGTCCTCAACGATGCGTAAGCCTTATCAACTGCACTCCACGGCTCTGGTATGTCAAGGACAACAGCATCCACATCCTTTTCATCTATGCCAGTGGTGATGTCTGCATTCTTGACCACCACATACTTCTCCAGCCCATACCTCTTTATGTTCGCCATCGCCACATCAATCATATCCTTTCTTATATCATACGAATAAACCATTCCGTCAGGGCGAACATGGGCGGCTAGGTAAATGCACATCGCGCCTGTTCCTATCCCGCCTTCGACGACCAAAGACCCTGGCCGTATATCGCAGAGATACGCTATAAAGGCAGCATCCTTTGCCGTTATTATCTGGGATTTTCTTTGCAGTGAGGAGTACATGTCTTGAATAGACGGCGGAAGTATTGTGTATTCCTTTTCCCCAATCTTAACCCTATCACCGAATTCCTTACCTTCAAGCATGCTAGTATTAATTACTCCAAGCCCCTTGATTTTGGCAAGTTCTCCAACCCTAACCACATATACCCTATCGCCAAAGAGGGCCACTACACATCCCTTCCCCACCCTCCTAGCACTCACCATTTCATGCATCACCCTCTACCGCGCTTATATGCTGCCATTCTAAATACTTTTTACTGCAAACATATCGGCATGCGCTGAAGGTGCCAAACCCATTACACCATATGCTCTTGTCAATCAAAAACGCCATCGCTAAGTCTTCGACATGAAATCCTCAACACGGTCAAACTCCTTTGACAGTATTGTTATTTCCTCCTCGCTAAAAGCAGTTGGGTTCACAGGAACCAAGAGGGTTGCACCCTTTACTGAAGACATATCAATTATTTTCTTTAGAAACTTAAGCACAGCCTCAAAGCCGTTTTCCACAACAAGGTACTCAATTCCATCAATCAATATTATGGCATTCTCATTGTCTTTCATGAACTGCAGTATTCCACGGGTGATTTCAAAGTCCAGCCTTTTTGGATTTATTGCCATCTCACTTTCTGTGCTGGAAATCCAGAGAATTTTTGCATTCTCAATACCGTATTCTCTTGTGAGTTTATCAGGGTAAGTTGTCGATATGCAAAGGGCAGGGTAGTCTTTTGCCATCTTTGCAAATATTTTAAATGCTCTTTCAGGGCTTTTATCCAGCAGAATGTAATTATATCCTGTATCCAAGCTCTTTATCTTTAGCACAAGAACTGTGTGGCACCTTGGGCATAAAACCTCGCTCATCCCTTTCTCAACACTAACCCTTGCGCCGCAATCAGGGCATTTTATATAACCTCTCTCAATATCCCCCTCTGTAACAGACACTTCGATTTTTTTCAGCCCCTCACCCACAATAGCCCCACATGCTGGACATCTTGCTTCCTTATATTCCTCAGGCACTTCAAATATCTCACCACACTTTTCGCACTGGTAAACCTTCATTTTCTTCTCTTCTTTCTTCTTTTCCTCCTCTTTTTTCTTCTCCTTCTTTGGCGCTGCCATGGCTATATGTACTGATGGCTTCTCCGCAACCTTTTCTTTCACACCCTCCTCCCATATTCTCTTCCTATCCTTAGACACCTGTGCAGCGTAGGCGTATTTGGATAGGGCGTAGGAGCATACCACAAAAATCACACCCATTATCCATATGTAAAGACCTGATACGAATATGGTGGCAAAGCCTGCGAAGAAGTAGAAAAGCATGAGAATAGCCGCGAAAGCATACGCTGGAGCATGGACATACATGAGTTTTCTTGTCATCCTTCTATATCTCAGCGGTATTGATGCCTTGTATTCGTAGTAGAACTTGCGTGGATAATGCAATATGAGTGAGAATAAAATAAAAGCAACAATGAAGAGAATCTGCGGGTTTTCCAGATAATCAAAACTGCGGTATGTTATTTTATCCTGGGGCTCTTCCCCAGCCTGCAATGATACACTGTAGGATAAAATTTCCCCAGCAGGTGTGCGTATTAGGAAGTAATGCCCCTTGGAAATCTTTGGATTCATGTACGAGCCGAGACCAACCATGTACTGCGTGTGCTTAATAACGTAATTTCCCGTATATACTGGGCCATAAACCCTCAAAGACCTTATTTCAAGAAAGTCTTCGGCGGAGACGCTTCCCTCTACAACTATTCTGATATAGAAGGAGCGCACACCCACAAATTCGCTAGCATCCACACTCCACACATTCCACTCATTGCCTACGCCCTTAACTCGATATTCTCTCCATTCCCCACCAGAGCCTAAGTAAACAGTAACACTTTCACCAGAAAGCCTACCCCTGTACTCAAATGATACCGTGCAGTTTTCCACAAAACGCAGGTCTATCGGAAGCGATGTATACAGTGTATTGCTCACATATCGCGCCTTGGACGCATTCCATCTCCATACACTCTTTCCATCAGCGTGGGATGCATGGCTCCAGAAATCTTGAGACTGGTCAGCGTTCGAGGTAATCCAGCCATCAATATTTGAGCAGTTTGTGTAAAGCACACCGCGATAAACCTGCAGATTAAAGTCATCGATATACCAGCCATCTGCTGCGCTCGCCCCATTACTCATAATTTCAAAAATAACAGTAGCATTGGGTGATGGTTCACAAACTATATCGTACTCTGCTATATCCCAATCACTTGATCCTGAAAAAACATCCACTTTTTTGGCGGAGTTTCCAAATCGCACATAAACGTTCCCAACATCATTTTCTGCAAACTCGTACTTGTGCCAGAAGGTCATGTGGAGACGGGCAGCACCAGCATAGTTCACTACAATTTTCGTCCAGGAAACACCACCTGGGGTGTAA
>QMTG01000040.1 GCA_003649915.1 Thermoplasmata archaeon | reverse complement strand
GGACACGGGCATAATGATGTATGCCGCTGTGGAAAATCATCCCAACAAAACTTTAAATAATGGCGGTGCAAATAGTGTTATGGTGGTTGGATATGGCTGACATGGCAAAGGTTGATAAGAACTACGAGTTTTATATAAAGGCAGATTTGAGCGAGTATGCTGGGAAATGGATTGCGATAGTTGATGGTAAGGTTGTGGCTAGTGGAGATGATCCAGAGCATGTGTATATGAGCGCCGAAAAATCTGCAAAAGATAAAGAAATATCCTTAGCATATGTTCCAAGGGATGAACTTTTGATTCTCGTAGTGGTGGGATAGAGATGAAAGTGGTCTATAAATACAAGGAGATGCAATCAACAATAACAGGAACAATCAAAAGGCCGATAGCGAGGATTCAGATGTGGTCCAATAAACTTAAAAAATGGGTAAAGGTGGAGGGTTTTCTGGATTCTGGAGCAGATATAACGTTGATACCATTTGGTCTCGGTAAAATGCTCGGATTCACTATAGATGAGGATAATGTCAAGGTACTTGGTGGGATAGGGGAAGGAAGAGTATCAGTATGTATAGTTGAAGGCAATGTCAGAATAGGAAATAAAGAGTTCAATGCCAGAATCGGTTGGGCATTTGACAATAAGGTACCAGTATTAATTGGGCGCCTTGACATATTTGACAAATTTAATATAACATTTAAGGAGAGAGATGGCTTAATAATATTTGAGGAGGCGTAGTTTTAAGCATAAATTTAATACCAGCTAACTGTAACCTTCTATCGGCATTGTATGGGTAATGTGTGCTTCGTATGATTTCCGCTACCTTTTTTGAATAAAAAGCATATGCTAACTGTGTCTCTCATAAAGGTAAAAAATGTTGCTCGACTTACCGCAACTGATTTAAACAATGTCTGCAATGAATACTGTGGTAATGGCGTCGGACATAGATGTTGCGGGTATAATTGCGATGAAAATTATGGAGGGTGAGATAAAGAGTAGGGAAGAACTTGAGCAAGCAAAAGTTGAAATTTGTAGGAAATACTCGTGCAATAAAATACCGCCAAATTCTGAAGTTCTTGCAAGAATTCCTAAAGGTCTGAGAGGAAAATACCTGCCCCTACTCAGAAAAAAGCCCACAAGAACACTGTCAGGTGTGGCTGTAATTGCGGCGATGACATCTCCCGCAAAATGCCCTCATGGGAAGTGTATGTATTGCCCAGGTGGCGTAGACATGGGCACGGCGCAGAGTTACACGGGAAGAGAGCCAGCATCCTTGCGGGCGATATCTAACAATTATGACCCATACGAACAGGTTAAAAATAGAATCGAGCAGTTGAAAGCTATAGGGCATTATGTGGATAAGGTTGACATGATAATAATGGGGGGCACGTTTACATCGCGACCTAAGAGCTATCAGGAATGGTTTGCTAAAAGGTGTTTTGATGCCCTCAACGGCGTTTCTTCAAAAAATATAAGAGAAGCACATATGATAAATGAAAGTGCAGAGGCTAGGTGTATAGGTCTCACAGTCGAGACCCGCCCGGATTGTTTTGGGTGGGAAGAAGCAAAATTTTCCGCATATTTAGGTGCTACAAGGGTGGAACTCGGTGTGCAAAACCTGTATGACGATGTGCTTGAAAGGGTGGAAAGAGGGCATGGTGTAGCCGAGGTTATCAAAGCTACAAGGGTGGCTAAGGAGATAGGGCTGAAGGTTTGCTACCATTTAATGCCCTTCTTGCCCTATTCATCTTGGCAAAAGGATATTGAGACCTTTCGCATGGTTTTTTATGACCCTAGGTTTATGCCCGACATGATAAAAATATATCCAACACTTGTTATAAAAGGGACAAAACTGTACGATATGTGGCTCAGGGGCGAGTATCAGGCGTATACATTGCAAGATGCTGTGGAATTGATTGCAAGGGTGAAGAGAATGATACCACCATGGGTCAGGGTGCAGAGAGTGCAGAGGGACATACCGGCGTATCTTGTAGAGGCGGGCGTAAAACATGGCAATCTCAGACAATTGGCGCATGAGTACATGAAAAATGCTGGGTGGAGATGCAGGTGTATAAGGTGTAGGGAGGCTGGAAGAGTGAGGGCTGAGTATGAGAGGGTTGGTATGGTGTGGAGGGAATACAAAGCCTCAGGTGGTAGGGAAGTTTTTCTATCATACGAAAACGATGAGGGGGCGTTGTTCGCATACATTCGCCTACGCCTTGGCGGAAGGGCTATTGTAAGGGAACTAAAGGTCGTTGGCACAGTTTTGCCAATAGGCAAGGATGCGAGAATGGCAGGGGAGTATCAGCACAGGGGTATGGGTAGAAAATTGCTGGCAGAGGCTGAGGAGATTGCAAAATCGGCAGGATATGATTACCTATATATAACGAGTGGCGTGGGTGTGAGGGGCTACTACAGAAGACTAGGCTATGCTCTCCGCGAGCCTTACATGGTTAAGAGGATTTAGAAAAATTAATGTAGTTGTCTTTTCTATTGCTAGATTATGGGTAGTGTCTTGCCAAACGCTGCGAAGGGCGGTATATATCTCTGCGTACATCCCGAGAGCGACAAGAAGAGCGATGCAATGCCAAGCGCTTTTTGCCTGCGCATGTTTGTCGCCCTACTAATAATCTTTCTTGCTATCATACTCTTCGCCACACATGGCAGGGGTGAGGCAAATACGGTTGATGGAAAATACTGCGATGATTTTGGCATAATGCCCCACCATGTAAGGGTAACAGATGTAATGAGTTACAGTTTTACGGTAACATGGATAACGGATAATGATACTAATGGATATGTTCTATGGGGCTCGTCGCCCACGTCCCTCAAAAATGTGACATACGACGTAAAAGGCCAAGACTTTGTTGGGAAGACTCATATATGTACTGTGCAGTTAGGCATAAGGCAGAGGTATTATTTTGCCATAGTATCTAACAACTATGTTTTTTACAACGGAACAGAACCATGGAACGTATCACTGCGCCCGCCTTTATCTAGGCCTCCAACCCCCCACATGGTGATTGGCAAGGTGGTAGATGATGATGGTAAGCCCATAGAGAACGCCCTAGTTTTACTCCGTCTAAATACAAGTGCGGGCATGTCCATACCCCTCTCCGCACGCACAAACAGCACGGGAGATTATTATATTGAGATGAGCAAGGCCCGTTGGAAAAACGCAAGTAAGTATTTTGATGGTCATGGAGACTTTTACCTGAGCATTTATGCGCCGGGGCACGGCTGGTGGCCAGATGACGATTACTCCATGGAATATGTAGGCGAGATATCTTCCGATGTGATCACAAAAGCCCCCAACATCACCATAGTATCGCCATCCATTAATGCCTTCAAGGGAACAAGGTATGTGGGTGAGTATTTCAAAATAAAGGCTGTGGTTAATTCGTCCGAGGTTGTTCAGGGGGCAAGTGTCGTGTACAATTTCGATGATGAAAAGGTAAACGCCGATATGAGTGTGAAAAATATTGGGGAATGCTTGTATGAACTAGAGTACACGGGAGGGTTTGTTGATAGGGAGGGTAATGTATCGTGCACGATCAAAATTCATGCTGGGGGGAATACCTATGTTTATCACAGAGAGTGGCGAGTGGTCACGAAAGAGGTTGAGAGCATAGGTCTGAGGCTTAGGTGGAATTGCTCCACGCAAGATAATGCTACGGTTGTTGGAATGGAATCGGTGCTTCAGATTATAGTATATGCGCAAGGGCATGAAATCAACCGCGGGTATGGCGGTAGTGTATCCATAAACGCAGGCGATGATGTGGTGTGCCCTGATAGCGCCTACTTCACACCCTATGATTTGGGGAGAAAAAATGTGACTGTCGTTTTTTTAAAAGAGGGGGTATACAACATAACGGTAATTGAGGAGTATTATGGTGTAAGCGCAACCTTGCAAGTGGTGGTCTATCCGTCAGTGTACACAAACACTAGCATTAATGTGAGTGGCTTAGTATACGATAAGATTGTGTTTAATGCCAAGATGGACGATGTTGTGCTTATTCCAGAGCCAAGAGCAATATTACACTATTGGGTTGGTGATGCTGAGCATACTGTAACGATGGAAAAGATATCTGAGTATAATGGTGAGATCAGGGGAAAATGCTATGTCTTCAGAAGCGAGATTGACCCCTTCACATACCCAACAACACTCACCTATCAGGTAGAATTTCAGGCTGGAAGTTACATGGTTGTGAGCCCTGAGGAGCCTAAAAATTACACGATAGGCCCAAGACCGGTGTGTGAAATACTCATAAGCACAAGTGATGAGGAAGTATGTGCTGGGGACGAGTTTAGCGTGAAAATAACAATGCTTGACGACCATGGAAATGTTAACAGGTATGCTACATGCACGGTAAACGTGAGTGCTACGGACAAAAAAGGGGTTGTATGGGGAGAGAAAATGCCATTAGACATACCCGTTGATGAAGCGTACAAGGGCAGGGTTTGCATGCAGGTAACACTATTTACCGCAGGAGTGCAGGATATTGTTATATACATTAAGGAATACGGTGTGTTGGGAAATATAAGTATTAGGGTAAAACCCGCCTCCTTAAACAAACTTGTGATATCGCCAGACATTGTGGTCATCAACATTGGCGAAACCGTGAGGTTTGATTGCTGGGGCGAGGACGTGTATGGAAACAAAATAAGTGTGGATGTTTTGTGGTCAATAGAAGCCTATAGTTATGTGGGTGTTTTATACGCAAACGGTACATTTGTTGCTGAACAACCCGGGTATGCTGAGGTCGTGGCTGAGGCTAAATATTATAGGGTAAGTGCTGCGGCTAAGGTTTACATAAACCCCGGAAACGCATCGGAAATTGTTGCAACTTGCAATAGAACATTGAGCGCTGAGGTAAATACTAGTGTTGTGTTAAAAATAAAAGTAGTGAATGCCACGGGCGTGGGCGTGGAGGGTGTTTACGTCTTATGGTATGGAGATTGCACACTCAAGCAAAATGTTACAAGGACAAACTCTTCAGGCTTTTCCGATAATATTGTACACCTATGCACATTGGCAGGAGAGTATTATGTATGGGCCGAGGTCAAAGGGCTTAACAACTCACCGTTAAGGTTTGAAATAGTAGCTCTCCCCGGTCCGCCGTATACAATAGTGATATCTCCATCAAATGCTGAGGTAAGCGTAAACAGCACCATGAGTTTCTATGCCACAGTGTACGACCAATACGGTAATGTTGTGGATGTGCCCGTAGAATGGTCTACTGACGCAGGCCAGATGATTGGGAACGTGTTTAAAGCTGGAAAGAGGAGCGGTACAGGGCAAATATACGCGTATGCTGGCAGTGTAATAGCAAACACAACAGTGCGCATTCTCCCTCTATCTCCAGCGTACGGTTTTATTACGCCGGACAATGTTACAGCAGTTGTTGGCGAAACAATATATGTAAGGGCGGAGTTTTACGACATATTCGGGAACAAAGTGTGGACGCCTCCAATTCTCTGGAATACTAGCAAGGGGGAAATCATAGGGAATGGTACGGTGTTTGTTGGAACAAGGGCTGGCGATGGCAGAATACTTGCAATCATGGGTGATGCAATTGCAGAGTGCAGAGTGCACGTAGTTCCCGGGCGCTTAGTAAAAATAAGTCTTGTGCCCGATAAGCGGGAGGCGGTTTCTGGCGATAATTTCACGATTAAAATTTACGGGTACGATTCTTATGGAAACATTGTAGAGATAAGCCCTGAGTATGCAGAATGGTGGTGCAACCTCGGCGAGATAAAGGATGGTGTGTATTATGCGATCAAAGATGGCAGCGATAGAGTATATGCAAGAGTTTATGGACTAATAGGTGCAGTAACAATAACTGTGCGCGACATAACAGCACCGAGAGTACTCTATGCTAATATTGTGCATAATCTTGGCGCAGAAAGTGCTGATGTGTTTATAGTGTTCAGCGAAAAAATGAACAAGAGCTCTGTACTCAAGGCGTTGAGTATATTCCCTAATACATGCTATCACGCAGTATGGCTGGATGACACGAAAATAATGCTTTCCATAACACTCCCCCCGGGGACATGCACGCTAAGCCTAAATGGCACAGCGATGGATATGAGTGGAAACAGTCTACAAACATTCACCATAATAATTGCAGGCATGGAGGATTGTGATGGTGACGGAATACCTGATACCAAAGACACGGACGACGACAACGACGGACTACCAGACACTTGGGAAGAGACTTGGGGTCTTGACCCGAAAAATGCCGAAGATGCTGCTGAAGATATGGATGGCGATGGGCTCAGTAATTATGATGAGTATATTTTGGGCACAGACCCGCACAATAGCGACACGGATGGTGATGGAATTAGCGATATGTTGGATGCCGAGCCTACTGTTGCGTTAAAAGGTTCTGGGGGCTTTGAGGAAAAAATGACAACTCCGGTATTGCTAATACTTTTCCTGATAATCCTTGCAGTTTTTGTATCAAAAATAGGGCGATGAAGGAAAAAATATATAATGCCTCTTCTATCTTATGCGAAGGAGAAAAGGGCGGTGAAGTAGTATGAGTGCTTGGGCCATAAACAAAAGAATGGTTGTGCTTGCGCTCGCGATTATGCTCATAGCGCCAATTATTCAATTAGCAGAAGGTGATACAAGAGCCCCTACTCCACCAACAAACATCAGTGTACGAGTTACCTCAGTATGGGATATGGGAGCGGAAATATCGTGGATAACGGATAAGCCGTGCATTGGGCGCGTGATTTACGGGCTGAATTCGAGTGCTTTGAGTTATACAGTCTACGATGAAAGGGGAGAGAACTACAAAGGGAGAACGCATTTATGCATCCTCACCCAATTGATTTCAAACACAACGTACTATTTCAGGATAGTAGATATGGTTGATGGAACAAACTATACATCGTCTCAAATATATAACTTTACAACAATTAATTTTACCGTTCCATCACCAGCACCTACCACGATATATGGGTGGGTAAAAGACTCGCTGGGGCACACATACACGGACACCCTAATATATTACATGATGAAAAGAGGGGAGAACACCTCAAACTGGGATACAGAATACGTGCACAATGATGGCTCATTTGTAATAGTTCTATCTAATGTATACGACAAAGACTACCATGGATGGACTGCAGAAAAGGGTGATGTTATAGTGCTTGAGGTGCACTCCCCCCCATATGGAAACAAAAGCACAGAAATAACAATAGACTGGGATCCTGAAAAGCAATCCCCGCATTTTATAGGAAACATAAGCGTATCGCTCCCATTCAACCTAACGAACGGTAAGGTGGAACCAGATGTTGGGTATCCCGACACAGTATTTACCTTTTACGTTACATATACGGCAGAAGACAATATTGCGCCCGATGCAGTATATGTGGTCGTCAACGGCGTGAGGTATGAGATGACGCCAGTGAACGAAAGCGATAAAAACTACACGGATGGTGTTGTTTATCACAAGACTGTGAGCAACCTATCACCTGGAAGCATTGAGTATTATTTCGGTGTGGAGAGAGGCGGATACGAAACAAACACGAGCGCATCTCCGCTATATCTCGTGGTGAAACAGCCCGCGGTTGGTGGTGGTGGCGGCGCGTCTTCATCACTACTTGCGATAATAGCAGCAATTATAATACTAGCGATAATACTGGCACTAATTCTTGCGATCAAAAGAAGATACTCGTAAAAGTATGAGTTGTATGACATTGGGCTTCGGACACATTTAAGAGGTAATGAAATATGACAATTAAAATAGAATATAAAAATGGTATCAATAGGCTTTTGAATGCATATGCAAGTGTAATAGAAGAAGAAGTTGAAAAAGGAATTGAGTGGAGAGATAAAATAGAGAAGGGTACGCTCTCGGATGCTGATCACAAAAACCTTTTGAAAGATATATGTGCCCAGTTACATGTTCAAGGAAGAGGTGCGAGGGGGGTAAAGACTCAGATAAATAAAATTGAGAAAAGGATCGGGGGATGGAGCATAGAGAACATTGAAAAAAACTTACATAATTTGGGAATGTCAAGTAAGAAAATACAAAAGTTGAAAGACATTATAGAGTATTTAAAAACAAATTCCATTAATAAATGGATAATTGAACTGCATAATGATAATAAAAGCATACCCCGCATGGGACCAAAAAGTGATGATGATTTTCTTAAATCTCACGGTTTTTACGAACATATACCTGTCGATAGGCATACTCAACGTTTTTTATTTAGAACTGGTATAATTCATTGGTATTTGAAGAGAAATAACGATGATGTATTAATTTTGTTTAGGGGAGATTATGAAAAGAAATATAAATCATTCCAGAAAATTATAGTAGTATTTTGTGAAGAATTCTGTGATAATATATACGTACACACCCCAAACGGAAAATTGAGATTAGCAGAAAATCCAGGCATCCTTGACATTGTAATATGGCGTCATTGTGGAGAAGATGAAAATTGGGGTTGTAGAAATATCTGTGGGAATAGGCCAATATGTAATAAATGTGTATTTAAGGAGGCTTGCTTATGGTATTTATTAGGATGAGCCCGAAGCCCGACGCTTCGCCACTATCGTGGCTTGTTCTCACTCCGTTCGGGTCATATAACAGGCGGGTATGCGGATCGCTTCATTTACCCAAACCCTTCGCTACGCTCAGGGCTTCGCATACCCACGGAACGTTGTATGATAGTTCAATTGACCCGTGCGCCGTGCTCCGAACAAAAATGATTTATATCTATCAATCATGTCGTGGGGAAGAGGGATGAATTATGGGCGCAGCGGGAAAAGTGTCAGTAATCACTGTGAGTATGCTACTTTTTACACTAATGCTCGGGGCATTATCTGGTATTTCGCGAGCGGAATATGAGGCACAGGACGTTGTTGTATCAAACATTACCCCAACATCCTTTACTGTATCATGGAAAACACCAAGTGCAACAAGTGGGTATGTTAAGTATGGTGTTGGTACGGCAACGACCATTGCCTATGACGTGCGGGGAAGCGGAAACTACTATGTGCACTATGTCACAATTACAGGCTTATCCCCATCAACAACGTATGCGTATGAGATTTACATAAATGGGGAGAAAGCAACAGGTGATGGGGCTAGCGGTGATGTGACAACAAAGGATGCAAATGAGCCGACAACCCCCTTCACAATATATGGCGCTGTTAAGAGAAGTGATGGTGGAGCGCCTTCCGAGGTCGTGTGCTACGC
>QMTG01000039.1 GCA_003649915.1 Thermoplasmata archaeon | reverse complement strand
TACATGATAGAGATTGCAATTGTCAGCGGAAAGGGGGGTACTGGAAAAACATCAATTACTGCATCGTTTATAGCGCTTTCTTGGACAAACGGAAAGCATGTGATAGTGGATTGCGATGTTGATGCTCCAGACCTTCACATAGTATTATCGCCAAAAATTGTGGAAAGGCACGAATATTTTGGGCTAAGAAAGGCGCGAATAGTGGAGGGAAGATGCATAAAATGCGGTTTGTGCGCTCAAAATTGCAGGTTTGAAGCCATACACAATTACACTGTTGACCAAATGATGTGTGAGGGGTGCGGTGTTTGTTATCGGTTGTGCCCTGTTGGCGCCATAGAAATGGTGGAAAACGTTTCTGGGGAGTGGTATGTATCTGAGAGCAGGCTCGGTCCCATGGTACACGGTAGGCTCAGTCCAGGCGAGGAGGCTTCAGGCAAACTAGTATCCCTGCTCAGGCAGCGGGCGAAAAAACTTGCCACTGAAATCGGGGCGGATTTTATAATAATGGATGGGCCACCGGGTATAGGCTGTCCAGTCATTGCCACACTCACAGGTGTGAAATACGCTGTTGTTGTGGCAGAACCCACACTTTTCGGTCTCCATGATATGAAAAGGGTTATTGGTGTTGCTAAGCATTTTGGTGTAGGCGTAGGCGTGGTAATTAATAAGTGTGATTTGAACGAGGAAATTGCCGATAAAATAGAGAATTATTGTGATGAGCAAAACATCCCCCTGCTCGGAAGGGTGCCATACGATGATTGCATGGTAAGGGCAATGATTGAAAGGCTGAGTGTTATTGAGTATGACAAGGAGTGCAAAGCGAGTAAGGCAATACTGAGTATATGGGATGGCGTTATGGAAAGTGTTAAAGGCGATGTTTAAAAACGCGATGAGGGTCATGAAAAGTTTTTTCTTCTCTGGCACCATTTAACTCTTATAATGAGATGCGAGTTGTGTGGAAAGAGTATTGGATGGAGGTCCATACCAATATGTCCTGAGTGTGCTAGAAAGCATGGCATGGAATACTATGAAAAAATACATAATGTACCTGCACCAGTGCACGATAATGGTAAAAGTCCTGACTGCACACTCTGCAGTAACCGATGTCATTTTGGCAATGATGGGCATGGTCTTTGTGGGCTAAGGGGAAGGCGTAACGGTGAACTATATGCGCTTTGCAGCAGCACAACCGCCATCCTGCATTATTATTATGATCCGCTACCAACGAACTGCTGTAATTCATGGTTCTGTAATGGCAGTAGCCTTGTTGGAAAGAACCTAGCAATTTTCTATTACGGGTGCAACTTTGACTGCCTTTTCTGCCAAAATTGGGAGCATAAAAGAGTAGAAAAAGGCCCTAGGGTGGGCATTTATGATCTCGTGATGGCTGCCATGAAAAAAGATGTGCGCTGTGTTTGCCATTTCGGCGGCTCACCAGAGCCTCAACTACCCTTTGCCCTCAATCTTAGCCGTAGAATTGTTGAGGAGCGGCAGGATATTATGATTTGCTGGGAATGGAACGGTGCAGGTCGTAAGGATTTGGTGCTCAAAGCTGCAGAAGTCAGTGCTATAAGCGAGGGAACAGTAAAGTTCGACCTTAAGGCTTGGAATAATGGAATACATCATGTGCTTACTGGGAGGAGTAACAAGCCAGTGCACGAAAATTTTGAGGCGATTGGAGAGAGATACCCTGAGGTTTTATCTGCTACCACACTTCTAGTGCCCTATTTTGTTGATGAGTGTGAGGTCAAGGCCATTGCGGAGTTTATTGCAAGCATTGACGAAAATATACCGTACAGTTTGTTGGTTTTTCACCCCGATTACAGAATGACGGACTTTCCAATAACACCCATGGAGCAAGTGGTGAGATGCTATCGGGCTGCTAAAAAACACCTAAAACGTGTAAATATTGGAAACAAGTTTCTTCTAACATCATAATATTACATCTCCTCGTATTACAATCCTGCAGTTGCCCATAATCGTGGGTAGTTTCAGCGTATGACTATGATTGACTACGTATGCATCCACAGCCCATAAAAAGGCAATACTGGGGAATGTGCAATTTTAAAAAAAAACGCATTTACTTATTCCCCAAATTAACAGAACGACGAAATCATACCAATTATCCGTACATTATATCTTCACCCTCACCATCCTCATCATCGCCCCTCCCTTTTTCTCTCCCAGCCTTCCGCGTATAAGTTTTGCCCTTTTTGTGCTTAAGCGCTCTCTTTTGCACCTCTCTTCTTCCAATGAATGTGAAGTCCATCCTTAACAATCGCACGTATTCTTTATCTGGTAGAGGCTCTATCACAAGCCATCCAGCCCTTTCCATTCTGAGAAGCACCATTTTGACCCTTCGCTCTGAAACTCTCAGCCTCTTTGCCAGTTCATCAACAGTTATCGGGTAAATTTTGAGCAGAATATCCAATATACGTGCTTCCATGCTTTCTTTCTTCACTTCGGGCATTTTGCAACCCACCTCACGTACTCGCCGAACATCATCCCGTTCTTTTTCGCAAGTTTTCTTAGAAGTTTTACAATACCTGTACCATATTGAGCAGCCTTTTTCTCACCGTGGACAATACTCTCGGGTAGTCCTAAATATGCTGCAAAATCTCTCAGCACGGCCTTTCTCGCACCACCCCTTATTTTATCACCAAACTCAAGGCTTTCTGCGAACCTCACAACACAGGGAAAAAGATAGGGGTATATCAGATCTTTCCCAAAAGCCTTTGCTATTAATTTCTCCCTAAGTACGGTTGCATTAAGGGCACACCTATCCTCTTCCATTCTTTTCGCCCCGTCAGCACCCATGTACTTCCTATACCCGCCAAAAAGTTCATCTGCCCCTTGACCAAGCACTATCCTATTCTCCCTCACACGCGAGCATAATATATACAGGGGAATTTCAAAGGCTACAATATGCCCTCTATCCTCCCCAGTTATGCGATATATATCCCTTACTGCTTCAAGAACGTCTTCTTCGCAAATCTCAATAACTGTAGTGCGCCTGTTAAGAATTCTGCTAGCATATTTAGCACGCTCAATATCCCACGAGTTCGGAAGCCCTACGGTGTACATTCTGCAATTGGAACAAAGTACTGCCAGTATTGTGCTATCCAGTCCCCCAGAAAAACCAAGAGCGTATCTTTTTTTATTAATTTTTTGATTTATACAGCGCTTTATTTCCTCAAACACTGCCTTTCTATCTGTAGGCATATCGGATGTCATTGTAGAAAATCCTCCAACGTTTTGCATTTGCCTCTATTACCACTAAACAACGAGCCTAAGGATGCTTCTAACATTTCAAGCCTTTGCATTGTGTATTGCGGAACGTTATACCTTTTTGCAATCCTCAACGACATTTCCATGTATTTTTTAACGCTTGCCTCATAAACTGTGGGTACAAGCCTACCGTTACACCTCCTTCCGCCAACAATTGATGTGCATCTGCCTGTTAGTGGCGGGCGCCTGTACTTTGTGTTGCACTTTAAGCACCTGAAAACCTGTGTGCAGTAAGTTCTCATGTTCCCCATAATATCAGGTATAAAGTGGGTCTCTATGACCTTAGCAGCAGCATCACTCTCGTCCACAGCCCTTATCTTTGTCGCAAGCTCCAGTTGTATCTCAAGCTTTCTTTCCATATTATTTATACTCTTGTAAAAGCAAGTTTTTGGTCCCATAGATATGCTTTTGGTATTATGTGTGTACATTATTTCAGTATAGGATTTTCCCCTCTCCAACCTGGCCTTCACATTGTCTATAAGTTTTTCTACATCCTCAGGCTTGGCAAATTTTTCTGCAAGTTTATATACTTGGAGTGAATAGGCAGATGTTGCATCTACATGGTGTGCTTCTTTGTCAATCTCCGTTGGGTTAATGCGTGTGGAGAGAACCAAGGGAGCGTCCATTAAGCCTCCGCGAGTTTCAGGCAAATACGCCCTTGAAAAGTTCAAAAATCCGTCAAGGAGTAGAAATATGCAGTCCTCATCCCCATCGCAGTTTCTCCTTTTTGCTGCGTGAAAGAACGGGTGTGCATAGCATACCTTGGCATCGGTGTATCCTATAATTCTGCCGACAACCCCCGTTGATGTATGAGGGGCGAGCCCTATCACGAGCCTGCCTATCAAATCCTCCCTGCTTGCAGCCATATAGTAGGGTTTAAGACCATAGAACTTGACAAGAAGATCGTCAATAAAATTGGCAACTCTTGTTAAATAATCACCCGCAGACTTCGGTATTATTATATCTTGAGGATAGAGTTCAACAACTTGGTTCTCATCAACAAGCTCATTGCCGTGTATGTCTTTCGTGTATCCAAGTTCTCTTGCTTTCTCCACACTCAATCCTGCATCGGAAGGGCGAAAGTGTGTTAGTGGTGCATCGGTTATATCATACCTCACAGTTCCATCCTTGAACACAAAAATCTCGTGTTTTGCCCTAAGTATTCCTTTTTCTAAAGGCTCTGCAACCCTGTACTTCGACATAAGGCGCTTCACACCCTTAACACGGGGCAATTTTTCCATGCCAAGGTTCTTGAGCACTCTCTCTGTGTATCTCCTAAGATCGATAGCAACTTCGGAGGGGGTTTTCATGGATTTGGCCCTTTTTCCACACCACGCACAGCGAGGGGATATATTGACATTGCCGCACCTGCTACACACCCAGTATGATGCATCAACCAAAACTTTGTCACTCTTCACAGCCTCAGATAACAGCCTCTGCCCACCACCCTTATCGCTTACTGGAAAAAGGGCATGCACTGGCGGGCTCATCTTCCTTTCTCTAGCCTTTTCAGGTCTGCCGACACGCACACCTATCCTTGTCGGTGCTTTATCTTTTATGCTCACTCCTGCCAGTTCGCTAACAAATCTCAGTGTAGTATCTCGTCCTTTGCCACGGAAAAGGTCGGCGAGTTTTTCGGCGTTTTTGTGAACAACAATATCCTCCCCACTAATTCCCATGCCCAGGCATCTAAGCAAAGTATACGGCTCTTCCACAACGATTTTGCCCTCCAGCACAGCATGAGGAACGCACAAATCTTCAAGTATGCGCTTCACGTCAGCATCTTTAGGAATAAGTAGCCTACCCCTGCTAATTTCTCCATTTTTTGCTATAAATCTTGAGAGATATACCACATCTTTAACGCTTAAATCCCCCCAGTGGTAAAGATAGTCAGGATGCAATGGCACACCGTATTTTTCGGAAATCATGAAAGCCTTCTCAGCACTGTCCACATCGCAGTCCTCAACTCCCGCCATCTCGCATTCCCTTAACCACCACTCTTTGCAATACGCTGCAGGCATTAATGGATGGTTGTTTTCTAGGAATTCGCCAACAGATATCAGTATCTCGCCCAAGTCTACAATCTCTTTTATGTTCTTTGCCACCTTCTCCGCAGTTCTAACGTCATTTACCCTAACTAAGTTGCCGTTTTTTAACACAACTGCAGGACCTTCAATTTCATCGCATGGTGTCACTATTGCTGCCTTTCCGGGCCTTTCAATCTTTATTTGAGTTCCAATGGCAATTGCTCTCCCAAGAACAATCATCGTCGCTGGATTTATGGAGACCGCAGCCAATCCGCTACACCTGCATCTACCGTACCTGAGCCTGAAACCACCCCTAGCACTCGGGTGGGAGAGTATAGGTCTTCCACCCACAACATCGCTCAAATAATCAGCCTTTGGCCCCAATGGAGATGAAAGTTTTTTCTTCTTTCCTATGTTTTTAAGGAAGTCCCAGCCATCCAGATTGAGTTCTTTAACATACTTTATCAATTTTGAAGCCTTTAAGCACAACCCCTCCGCGATAACCAAGCATGCTCCTCCACGAAGTTTGTTAGTGCCGACCCTTGGAAGGTCTCTGTTACCCGATACCTCAATATCCTCTGTCCCCTCGCCATTTATGCACACTGGACAATTTTCAATTATCGCTTTTATTTCGTCCCTTGTGGGTCTATACTGCAGGTTTTTGTATAGGCCGATCTCCTCAATATATCTCTCAACCTCATTCGCCTCTGGAACATACCTGCCTATCCCCGCGTTTCTTCGCAGTATGTCGGCAATAAGCACGCTGAGTGCCTGAGCGGTTCCACCAGCAGAGCGTATAGGGCCTGCGTAGTACAAATCCAGATAATTTGAGCCATCGCTGTTTCTGCCAACCGTTACATCAACAAGCCCCTCAATCGGGGCGACAACAACACCCTCGGTAAGAACTGCAAGCGCTGTTTTAAGTGCCTGCTTTATATTATCGAGGCTCCCATCCTTTGCAATCTCCATTGCCACCTTTATCGCCACAATATTCCTCTCATATTTTTTAGAAAGCCTCCTTATTCTCTCCGCCACACCTTTCGGTCCAACAAGTTTCTCAACACGCATTGCTAGGTCTTCTGCTGGCGATATTTCCACATCAGTTACTGGGTCAAGTCCCATTTTTCTTGCCTTTCTTGCAATACCATACTCTTGCTTTACCGTGCGCTCGATACGGGCAAAGTATTTCTCAACATCGCTATCCTGCAACCCAACACTCACGCTCCTGCCCACAATGCTCTCCAAACCCCTACCTCGTCCACTTCATTTTCTCCATTGGTTGGGCAAGAAGGGTTTTCACATCGCCGCAATCACCAAACTGTATTGCAAACTCTGCGGCTCTCTCCTCATTTTCCGCCTCGAAGATTATAACAACATCAGGTTTTCCAAAAATGGCAAGAGAGTCTATTATGCTCACACCCTTTGGCATCCTGCAGTGTTTGAGTAGCTTTACAAGTTCTGCATACTTGCCCGGTAGTGCTTCTATCATCATAACAAATTTCATGGCAGCCATTCTATAGGAACTATTTGGTATTTAAGTTTGAGGGTCGGCATAGAGTGATGAAAAATGTGGATAAGTTAGGTCATATGTCCTGTTAATCAAATGAGGGCGTGTCCAAAAAATAGTAGAATGCGATAATGACACCTCCGGAACGCAGAGCATCTAGCCATGTGTGGCATCTGCGGTTTGGCCCCTACACGGCGTAGATGGCTATTTTTCACATCCCAGCCTGAAAGTATATGGAAAAAAGAGGATGTGCAACTTCCACGGCGGTAGCAGCGTTCTGCCCTTCAACCATAAAACCTCAACTCAATTCTTGGACACGCCCAATCAAATGAAAAGTTTTATATAAGGAAAATCCACTTTCCACAATCAGGTGGTGTTTTAATGACAGGAAGAGTGGTATGGATCATGATGATTACGAGCCTGTTATTATCCTTGTTTGCCGTACAATCAGGTGCAACAACCGTTAATGGCTCAGTGTACTATTCTTCGGGCAAAATAACGTATTTAAGCACGAATATGTATGTGAATGGGGAGTTAGTGCTTGATAATCATACAATTCTCATCACGCAGAGCAATATCACAATACGGGTTAATGGCACACTCACACTCAAAAATCACTCAAAAATATTGGCTGAGAATGGTGTTGTTTACAAAATCATGGTTGTTAATGGCACAGTAAACCTATCTGACAGCACTATTGAGTGCAGTGAGGTAAATACAAATGCTTACGATGTTTATAGCAGGATGCGCCTGGTGAACTCAACCCTTACTCTATATAATTCTACTCTAAACAGCACAGTATATATGGTCATGTCAGCCCTTTACTCCAGCCACTCAACATTATTTTCTGGTAACTCCCCCATGAACTCGTCAATAGTCGCAGACAACTCCACGGTTTGCATACTAAACAGCACTATGCGTCCTCAAAATCCTGGAGATATATCTATTGGAATATCTGCAGTTCACAGCACAATACTACTTGATAATACAAGTTTTAATTTATCGGGGGTAAGAAATGCCACTGCAATAATATACTATGGGGGAAATATAACAATAAAAAACACTAAAATTTACGCGCCCAACGGCAATTATGTCATTGGAATTGAGGGGTCGTTAGCCAAAAAAACAATGATATCGAATTGTGAAATTCGAGTACCTGAAAACGGCACAGGAATGGATATCGTGGGAAGCACGGGGGTTATGATAAAAAATGTCAGCGTGCGTGGTGGGTGTGCACTAAGCCTTATTGCTGTTGGAGGGACGATAGAAGGGCTGAAAGTAAACAATGCAAGCATCGGGATCTGGGCACTTGGCGATGTTAGACAGGAAGCACTGTATATCAGAAACTGTAGCATTGTATCCTCAGGCACGGGAATATATGCATCTGCTAGCCCACTAGACCTTGAAAATAATACTATAAGGGCGAGCGTGTGTATAGCCCTCGACAACATGCCTCAGGATAAAATTGAGAAATTCTTAAATAAAAATTACCTACAAGGGGACAAACTTATAACATACACGCACAGCCTTGAGTTATCAGTAATGGATTATTATGGAAAACCCGTTAGTTCAGCAAGGGTTGATATTGTGCATGATGAGCAAGAAACAACTTATTTCACAGACAAATATGGGAAAATACCCGAAGTTCCTTTGGAAGTTTACTGGATAAACTCCATAGGGAAAAAATTTTACAATAACTACACAATTTTCGTCAAATGGCCCTATCCGTATTATATTTACAACATTAAAAGCCCAGTAAACAAATCTGTGCGTATAAACTTGAGCGCTGAATTCATGGCACTTGAAAATTATACAGCGCCCATTAAAAAGGTTATAAGGGTAAATGCAGGACCTGATCTTTACATAAAGAGTATAAATACCAGCAAAAAAGAGTACTCTTCAGGGGAAAAGATTGAAGTTCATGTTGTTGTGGGCAATAGATGGGCATCAAAGGCTGAGAATGTTACGGTAAAGGTTGAGGCTACTCCAATTGCCTACACGAACTCAACAACAATAACTCTAGGACCAAACGAGACTAAGGAAGTGGTATTCGTTTTCACTCTAAAATCTCTAAACTACTCTACATATGAAAAAATAGATGTTTACGTGGACCCAGAGCGCGAGTATGAGCCTGTTGTTTTAAACAGAACAAATAACTCAGCATCAGTGACAATAAAGGTACTCGCTAGCCTAATGCCCAAAGCCAAACTTCCATGGGGAATAATAATTGCCGATATAATTTTGCTGATAATCGCAATCACCATGTTCTATCTCATGTGGCGGGAGAAAAGAAAGGCTAAGAAGGAGGAGGAAAAGAAGGGCGAAGAGATAAAAGAGGCAGGGAAAGAGGAAAAGATCGAGGAGATAAAAGAGACGGGGGAGGCCGAGGAGGAGAAGGAGGGCGAGACTGAAAAGGAGAAGGCTGAGGAGATAGAGGGGACCGAGGATGCTGAGAAGGAACACGAAGAGTCTGGGGGTGAGGAGGAAAAGCACGAGGGAGAAAAGCCCACAGAATATG
>QMTG01000038.1 GCA_003649915.1 Thermoplasmata archaeon | reverse complement strand
TAGATATAGTGTTTTTTTTTTTCGGTGAGTACTTTCCAATCAAAAAAAGCAAACATTTATTCCTCAGATTTCGTATGGAAAATGATTTTTTATACCCAAGTGTGTCCTAGACCTATCATTTTCTGTTTTTATGGGTGATATCGTTTATGGATTATTCTACGCGCCTGTATGCACTTCATATTCGCCACTATAAGCGCTTAAAGTATTAATAGGGCTATAAGTATTACACCACCATGCGTCTTGCAAGAGCACTTAGGATTTACAGGGAGGAGGATGTTTACTCCGCGCTCAGCAAGCATATAGGGCTGACTAAGCAAGGCATAATGCTTGTGGAAAAATGCGTCAAATCATTACGCGAGGGTAATGTAAGGGATATTGAGGAAGGGGCAAAGAGCATATTTTCTATAAAGAAGGAGGCGGACAGCCTCATGAGGAGCGAAGTGAAGAAACTCTCAGCCTCTCGCTTTTCCCCAGAGAATAGGGCGGATTTGCTAGAACTCATGCTTGCTGCAGAAAAAATAATTGACGAGGTTGAGACCGTAGCCTATACCATGCGGATGATTGTGGGCAGTAATGTAAGCCTTGGTGAAATTTCTGCAGATGTTAAGGATGGGACATTGAGGATGGCCGAGAGAATTGAGGAGGAGATCAGTCTTTTGGAAAGGGCATTGCTAATATTGGCGGACGACCCTGTACAGGCTGTGGAAATTTGCAACAAAGCGGCGGACATTGAGAACATTGTAGATGAACTGTACTTTGATACCATGGTAAAACTCATGATTGAGGGAAAAGAGTACAACCCTGTCAGGTTCTTTCTTATGAGAGAACTCATACTCGGTATTGAGGAGATTGCGGATAGGGGGGAAGACTTGGCAGACAGGATTAGGATAATTATTGCTGAGAGGACTTAATTTCTCCCGCTTTCATTAAACCGTATTTTACAAATGGTGGGCCTATTATCTGAACCACGAGCGTTGTTGAAGCAATCACGTTTATTATTAAATTTGCCATGAGCACTGCCTCCTTTGTGCCAAGGCTAAGCAGTTGGCGATAAAACGTGAAAGCCAGCCCGACTGCAACCCCTGCTTGGCTGAAAAGACAATAGCCCAAATATTTTCCTATTTTTGGTGGCGCTTTGGATACTGCAGCGCCCATTTTCACACCCAAGATTTTTCCTGTGGAGCGGGCAAGTATGTATGTGATCGCTAGGAAAAGAACTGATGGAATTAAAAGCAGGCGAAAGTCCAGTTTTGCCCCTATTAGGACAAAAAAGAGGACAATAAACGGCCCCATGAAACTCGTTATACCGTCAAACGCAACCTCCGCCCTTTTCATGCTGAGAACATTGGAAAGCACTGCACCTATGGCCATAGAGGTTAATATCTCGGACACGGAGAAGTATTGAGACACGCCTACACCAAGCAGTATAATGCCAACAGACGCAATTATCATTTCCTCACGGCTCTGGATTTTTCTACACATGATCGTTAGCAGAAGACCAAGGAGCGCGCCAATGGCCAGGGATAAAAATATTTTCCAGCACGCATGCGCAATTATTAGAAGCATCGAGCACTGTATGTGCAGCAGGTGTGTATTCAGATAACCATAAACAAACGCGTATATTATGAGTGCAACAGCGTCATCAAGCCCCACGATCGCTATCAAGGCAAGGGTTAGAGGACCCCTGCTCTTATACTCGTAGATTACATCCACGGTCGCTGCAGGAGCGGTGGCGGAGGATAGGGCGCCGAGGATTAATGCTAGCAGAAAATTGTTGGTAAGCACGTAGGTGAGTAACGTTACTGCAAAAAATGCGCCAAATGATTCAAAAAAAAGTATCACAATCACGTGCTTGCCGAGTTCGCGCAACGCCTCAAGGCGAAGTTCTCCGCCTATATTGAAGCCTATAAAGCCAAGGGCTACGCATATAAGCGGGGATAGTGCATTGATTGTCTCCTCGCCTATGACGTTATAGGGGCGCATTGATAGACCGAGAAATAAACCGATTATTATTGCACCGACCACCTGAGGTATGCGCAGACGCCTCATCAGCCTTTCCCCAAGATAGCCTAAGATTACGGCAAGGCCTATGAGGGCAAGAGGATGGTCGGCAAGCATTGCCCTCCGTTATAAAATGGCATGATTTAACGTTTTACCTTTTTTCCTGGCATCTCATACCAAGTTCTTCATTCGTTCTCCGAGGATGTATTTTGAAAGCATAAGAAGGGCTGAAGCAGCAATTATAAACATTGCACTGCCAAGGTCTGCACCGCGTATGGAGAACCAGATCGCTGTCCCACCTGCGGGGGGATGCTCAGTATCTGTTATTACCATTATCAGTGTGGATAGACCAACGGATAGGCTCGCAGAAAATATTTGCACATGCTGGGGGGATATGTTTTCCATAATATACACTGCTAGGGCGTACGAGGCAATCCCGGACACTATCCCCACAATATGCCCCCCTATAACATTCCTAGCCTTGGCGGTGCGCTCATGGGGCATGGCAAAAACCACAAATGCTGTTGAGCCTATCACCGCCACAATAATGCCACCCGTGGCTATGTTTATGAAGAGGAGAACAATGAACATGGTGATGAGGGCGAGCAGGCTTTGGAAGAGATAATTTACCCAAGAAACTCTCCTAAAAACGAGTTTTTTATCCAGTATATAGAATCTGTAGTAATCACTGGACTTGGACATTATCCTTGTTATCCTTCTTTCAATATCACTTTCCCTGTGTTTTTTTCTGCCCATCACTCCGCTCCTTTTAAGCACCATTTAAGCCTTCCACCTGAGGCGTCTAAAGCATATTGGGCAGGGCTTCGTCCCATACAACTTTCATCTCGCGCACACCCAAAGTAATTATCTCGTTCCCATCACGCACAACGAGCCTGTCTCCACCAACCCTGCCTATGGCGTATAGGGGTACCGAGCCCATAACCTTCTCAAACTCATGGGCGTTCTCCTCCCTTACTTCCACAAGCCATCTGGTATTGCTCTCTGAAAACAATTTTATGTCCGATCTTAGACCACCCAGCACGGAAATATCAATTTCTGCTCCAAGTTTGCCACCAATACACATCTCCGCTATTGCCACTCCAAGCCCGCCATGGCTGAGGTCATGGCATGCCTCCACAAGCCCATAATCTATTGCCCTCAGAAGGGAATTTATGGATGCACGAAGCATGTCAAAGTTCACCTTTGGCACCACAGTCTCTTTAAGCCCGAGAAGTCTTGCGTACTCACTTCCACCAAGTTCACGCTTTGTTTCACCCACCAAGTATATTATACTGCCGCTCATCTTTAAATCTGCCGTAATGCATTTTCTAACATCGGCTACGATGCCGCAACCCATTATTGTTGGAGTTGGTGGAACAGAACCTAGGACGCTCTCGTTATAAAAACTCACATTGCCTGAGACAAAGGGGACGCCTAGCGCCCTTGCTATATCGCCAAGACCTCTAACCGCTTCATAGAAGTAGCCAAATCTGTCAGGCCGCTCGGGGTTGCCAAAATTCAGGCAATCGGCAAAAGAATGAGGAGTAGCACCAACAGCCACAAGATTCCTGCAAACCTCATCGATTGCAGAACAAGCGCCCCAGTACGGGTTGAGGGCTACGAAAGAGGGGTTTACACCCACGGTTATTGCTAGTCCCCGATATGAGTGCTCAAGGGGCTTTATAACCGCCGCATCTCCATGAGTGTAGTGGCCGAGAACCCCTTGCATTGGCTTTATCACAGTAGCGCCCCTGACTTCGTGGTCGTACTGGCGTATTACCCACTCCTTGCTGGCAATATTTGGCATGGCTAACATTTTCAGCATGATATCGTTGTAGTCCTTGGGCTCCTCCCACTCATCTTGCACCTCAGTAATGTTTGGAATTACGTAAGTTCTTTCATACTCAGGACCCTTTGTGTAGAAGTCCAAGGGCATGTCCAAGACCTTTTTGCCCTGATAATACACCCTGATACGCCTTTCTTCCACAACCCTGCCTATGATTGTGGCTTCCACATCCCACTTTTTAAATATTCTAAGCACATCATCAACACTGCTTGGGGAAATAACGAGCACCATGCGTTCCTGCGACTCGCTCACCCATATCTCCCAAGGAGCCATACCTTCCTCTTTCAAAGGCACCTTTTCCAGATAAATATCCGCGCCAAAACCCCCAGCATATGCCATTTCACCAATTGCGCTGCTCAGCCCACCACCACCGCAGTCCTTCATGCCTTCTACCAAGCCCTTATTCACCGCCTCAAGACACGCGTGTATCAATGGCTCCTTCATTATTGGATCACCTAGTTGAACAGCACTCTTTACCTCCTCCGCCCTTTCAACGTCCAAATCTGCAGACGCAAAGGTTACTCCGTGTATTCCATCTCTTCCAGTCTTTCCACCAGCAAGCATGAAATATGAGCCGGGATTTTTCGCCATGCTCCTTGTAATCCTGTCCTTTCTCACAACCCCGACGCACCCAACATTTACCAGACAGTTACCAATGTATCCGTTATCAAAATATACCATCCCTGCAACTGTTGGTATTCCAACACGGTTTCCATAGTCCCTTATTCCTGCAATTACTCCAGCAAACAAGAACTTTGGATGGTTCACCCCTCTAGGTAAGGCATCATGACTCATGTCTAGGGGTCCGAAAAACAACGGGTCAATGAGCGCAATAGGTTGCGCGCCCATGCATGCAACGTCGCGTAGTATTCCGCCAATGCCCGTAGCAGCTCCACCATACGGTTCTATTGCCGATGGATGATTGTGCGACTCCAGCGCCACAACGTAGGCATGCTCATCATCAAACTCTACCACACCTGCATCCTCTTTTATCACGAGTATATTTTGCGGCGCATCAATATTGAATATGAATTTTTTCAGCACTGCCTTTGAGGACTTGTACGAGCAGTGCTCGGACCATGCTTGAGCAATAGCCTGAAGTTCAACATCTGTTGGATTTCTTCCGATTTTTACAAAAAAATCCCTGACCTTACGCATTTCCTCAAGGCTCAAATTTAAAAGCCATTCCTTGCTAATCTTGGCAAGAGTTTTGTCGTCGGCACCCACTAGATTGATCTCGTAAACGGGAATCTCATTGTACAGCCTTTTCATCATCCGTCATCACCAGTTTAATGTCATAATTGTGTATTACAGGATTTGCCAGCAGCCTCTTGCACATATCTTTTGCCACCTCAAGCACATCACGGTGCTCGTTTATTTCTATTGTGAATACCTTGGACACACGCACATCACCCACATTATACCCGAGCAACTCAAGCGCTTTCTTCGTGTTCTTGCCCTCAGGGTCTTCCACACCCTCCTTTAAACTTATCCTTATCTCAACAACCGCCATCTCGTCCACCGCCACTCAGATCGCCCATCACTCATCACATCCATCAGCAACGCGTTCCTCATCATCGTGACAGAAGTGTAATTGCTCCCGAATATAAAAAGGGTGGTGGTTCGATAGTGCTTTGTATTGCATTCTCTTGCCCCATTGTTTTTAAACACTGATCTTAGACCTTTTTCGTCACACATCCAAAAATTATATATACATCCTTTGACATTAGTAAAATCATAGGAGGGGTGTGGGCTATTGTTTTTTCCGAATATGCGACACCCATCCCGGATATGTTCCCCGCCCCTCTCCCCCACCCATGATTTTTGGCATAATGTATATAACGCCTCAGGCACTTGCAGCATACAATGATTTACATAGGCGTGGATGATACTGACTCTCCTAAAGGCATGTGCACAACGTATATTATCGCAAAATTGGTGCCCAAGATTGTAGATATGGGATTGGATATAATAGGATATCCCAGGCTTGTTAGGCTCAATCCCACGATTCCTTGGAAAACTCGAGGAAACGGCGCGGTTTGCCTGCGAGTGGGCAAGGGCTTTGGAAAAAAATTTCCCGTTGTTTTTGATGGATACCGCACAATACACGCGTATGGCAAGGGTAAGGGGTTGGGGGATATTGCGGATATTTTTTCCATAGTGCGTAGTGTAGTAAAGAAGCACTATTACAGAGATGAAAAAACCTCACCCGGGTTTTTGGTGTGCCCAAGAGCGCCGCCCGAGAAGTTTTACTGGAAATGTGTCAGGGGGGTTGTTTCTAAGCACGAAGTTCTGTCTTTCTTGGATGTTTTTTCATGCATGTACGGTGGGTTCAACGGCTCTCGTGGACTTATCGGGGCTCTAGGCGCGGTGGCATGGAGGGCTAGGGATAAAACGTATGAAATTCTCACATACAGGCATGAAGAGAATTTTGGAAAGCCAAGAAAAATAGATAAAGATTCTGTAATAGCCATGGATAAAGAGTTCCCGAGCACCTTTAACAACTACGATTACAATAACGACTATATAGCCATTGCACCAAACACGAAATGCCCCGTCCTTTTTGGAATAAGAGGGGATGATGACAAGGAACTCCTTGATGCTATGAGAGAGGTGGTTTGTGGGGAGGATTTGGCAGCGTGGGTTATTTTTGAGACAAACCAAGCAACTGATGACCATATTTTGTTCACCAAAGTGCGAAATATAAAGCCATATACCTCTGTGGCTATTGAGGGAGTTATTGCCACAAAACCTGAGAAAATTCAGGGAGGGCATGTTGTCTTCTCACTAAACGATGGCGATATTGTGGATTGTGTGGCGTATGAGCCAACAAAGGAATTTAGGAATGTCGTTATGAAACTTTATCCCGGCGACCTTGTCCGTGTTTTCGGTAGTGTTAGGGTGCTTGGTAAAAAATACAGTATAAATTTGGAAAAAATACTGGTGAAAAAAGTTGTGGAGGTTAGGGAAAAAGTAAACCCGATATGTCCTAACTGTGGTAAAAGTATGTGCTCCTTGGGTAAAGCGGGAGGATACAAATGCAAGAGGTGCGGCACAAGGGTGGGGGAAGATAAGGCCACGGTAAGAATTATAAAAAGAGATATCAAGCCGGGATGGTATGAGGCTCCTGTGTGCGCTAGGAGACACCTGTACATGCACATTGATAGAATGATAAGAAGTGGCAGGCGAAAAAGGATGTATATGATGTAAAGTGTTATAAGGAGTTTTTGCATTGGGGTTATTATGAGCTATGCCATGGAAAGAATGAGGGCTGCAGGCGCAGACATAGGTGATTATGTAGAAATAAAAAGAAAGGATGGAGTATTCAAGGGCATTCTCATGCCGCACCACGAGTTTAGCGCTGATAACATTGTGATAATAAAATTGGATAACGGCTATAATATTGGCGTGATGGTGGATGAAGATTGCGAAATCAGGGTTGTTGAGAGAGGAAGAGAGGTAAGAGCATTTGAAGATGTGAAATTAGCACAGGAAAATGGCGCAGTTGTTCTCATAAGCACTGGAGGAACTATCGCAAGTTATGTGGACTATCGCACTGGCGCAGTGCATCCAGCGGTGACCGCTGAGCAATTGGCAAGTGCTTTATCGGATATTTCTGCGGATGCTAGTGTGCGCCCGATTGCGCTTTACAGCGAACTCAGTGAAAATATTGGAATAGAACACTGGCAAAGGCTTGCTAAAGTTGTAGCCGATTCATTAAACAAGGGCGCTCCTGGTGCTGTCATAGCTCATGGCACTGATACAATGGCGTATACGGGTGCCGCCCTTTCGTTCATGCTTGGAGCATTAAGGGGACCAGTGGTGCTTGTTGGGGCGCAGAGGTCAAGTGATAGGCCGTCCTCCGACGCATACACAAATCTATTCTCCGCACTACGCATAGCTAATAGCGATTTAGGCGAGGTTGTTGTTGTTATGCATGATAGCATATCCGATGACAGGTGTGCTGTGCATAGGGCGGTGAGGGTTAGAAAGATGCATACAAGCCGCAGGGATGCTTTTAAGTCCATAAACTCCCAGCCACTGGGATACGTGGACTGTTCCACGGGTGAGGTTATGTTATCTGGAAACTACAGAAAGAAAGGAAATGATAGAATAAGGGTGAGAGAGAGAATGGACGAGAGGGTCTCCCTTATTTATTTCCACCCCACATTGAGCCCCGAACTCTTAGAGTACGTGTTTGAGCATGCGCACGGGGTTGTCCTCATGGGCACAGGCCTTGGCCATGTGGCTGATAGACTTATAGGGGTTATTGAGAAAGGAATCAAGGACGGCGTACATGTTGTTATGACGTCTCAATGCATATATGGCACCGTTAACATGAGAGTCTATTCTACCGGAAGAAATCTTCTCAAAGCAGGGGTTATTCCAGGGGAAGATATGCTGCCAGAAGTTGCGTATGTAAAGCTCATGTGGGCTCTCGGAAACTTCGAGCATGAGGATGTGCCCAAGGTTATGAGAGAAAACCTTGTGGGGGAGATTGGACGCGGGAGGGGAGTTAGTTGAGCCATGAGATTACTGTAGGGCTGGAGATTCACCAGCAACTAGCCACAGGAAAACTGTTCTGCAAATGCGATTCTAGGTTGAGCGATAACATCCTTGGGGTATTTAAGAGAAGGCTGAGGGTTGCAAGGAGCGAAATGGGGGAGGTAGACCCTGCTGCAAGAGAGGAGGCAGAAAAGGGCCTCACTTTTGTGTACGAAATCACGGAAAACACGTGCCTTGTTGAGTGTGATGAAGAACCGCCTCATGAGCCTAACCAGGATGCCATAAAAGCAGCGCTTTTGGTTGCCCTTATGCTTAATGCAAAGATTGTGGACGAGATTCATTTCATGAGAAAGATTGTGATAGACGGCTCTAACACCACAGGTTTTCAGAGAACCGCACTTATAGCAAGGGACGGTGTGCTTAGGTATAAGGGATATGAGGTTAGAATACCAACAATATGTATTGAAGAAGATGCTGCCAGAAAAATACAAGTTAAGGGCAAAGAAATTGTTTACAGGCTTGACCGACTGGGCATACCCCTTATAGAGATTTCAACATCTCCAGATATACATTCGGCCCAAGAAGCACAGGAGATTGCAGAGGCTATAGGCATGATATTGAGAACTACAAAGATGGTGAGGCGGGGAATAGGCACAATAAGGGAAGACTTGAACATATCGGTGAAAGGAGGGGCAAGGATTGAGATTAAGGGCGTGCAGGAACTTGCAATGATTAAGAGTTATGTAGAAAACGAGATTGCCAGACAAAAAATGCTTCTTAAAATTAGAGATGAACTTTTGAAAAGAAATGCGAGCGTGGATGATAAAGTATGGGATGTGACGGACATTTTTATGAATACCAACTCACAAATAATTAAAAAATGCCTGAAGGATGGCGGGGCCCCCCCCCCCCCCCCCCCCCCCCGCCCCCCCCCCCCCCCCCCCCCCCCCCCCCCCCCCCCCCCCCCCCCCCCCCCCCCCCCCCCCCCCCCCCCCCCCCCCCC
>QMTG01000037.1 GCA_003649915.1 Thermoplasmata archaeon | reverse complement strand
ATGCCAAGAAGAGCACGTTAAAAAGATCGGATACGTATACCGTTTTGGGCATATTCAAAGTTTCGAGCATGGCGAGGAATTTGGACGAAGTGTTAGCGAATCAAATATGCACATGTTAGGCGTAGGCGAGGCGAGGAGCGAAGCGTTCAGCCTCAAAACATCAGATAATCATCGTATAATACATTCGCTGACATATTTTTTCACTTTCTCTTTTATGGTATTTAATTCGTCTTCAGAAAAGTATTTTACATTACTGGCAAAAGATTTATCTAATGTCTTTGACAGAACAAACTTTTGCAAAACATATCTCTTTGCACCTCTAATTAACTTAGCTATGCAAATTAAGTCCTCCTCCGTTAGGAGATTCTTCACGACTGTAGTTCTAAATTCGTAATCTATATTGCTATTTAGGATTATTGTAATGCTTTCCATGATTTTTTCTGTACAAACATCTGTCCGCACAACATTATGGTATTTTTCTAAGGGTGCTTTAACATCCATTGCTATGTAATCCACTAGTTTGCTTTTTATTATCTTTTCAACTACTTCTGGATTAGTTCCATTAGTATCCAACTTTATTAAAAAACCCATAGATTTAATCTTCTTCATAAACTCGATGAGGTCTGGTTGAAGTGTTGGTTCACCACCTGTTATTTCCACAGCATCTAATTTTCCCTTCCTTATCTCTAGAAATCTAAAGATATCCTCCTCATCAAATGGCTCCTGAAATAGTTTCGGATCTACCAATTCTGGATTATGACAGTAGGGGCATCTAAAATTACATCCTTGGGTGAAGATGATTGCACATATTTTACCGGGATAGTCTATCAAAGAGAATTTCTGAAAGCCACCAATTTTCATTTTGTCGTCACCTTAAAGTTTTTCCTCAATCTGAACTCCTCCCTTTTTCCGTCATTCCATTGATTTACGGGTCTCAGATACCCTACAACTCTTGAATACACCTCACATGTGGCATTGCATTTGGGGCAAGTTAAAACCTCTCCCGAAAGATAACCGTGGTTTGGACATATGCTAAATGTTGGTGTGATAGTAAAATAGGGCAGTCTGTAATTATAGCATATTTTCTTAACAAGATTTTTTACAACATCGCTGTGAGTAATTCTCTCTCCAACAAAAATATGAATAACGGTTCCCCCCGTATATTTGGTCTGCAGTTCGTCCTGTAAGTCAAGTGCTTCAAATATATCATCCGTATAATTGACGGGAAGTTGAGAAGAATTTGTATAAAAAGGCTCTGCACCGTTTTTGTAGGCTTGCTCATTTGCACATATTATGTCAGGATACTTCTTCTTATCTATCATTGCAAGACGATAAGAAGCCCCCTCTGCAGGAGTCGCTTCTAAGTTATAGTTGTTTCCAGTTTCTTCTTGGAATTCAATAAGTTTATTCCTCATAAATTCTAAAACCTTTAATCCAAAATCTTTACCTTCTTTGTCGCCGATTGTTACACCTAAAAGATTTAAGCACGCTTCGTTCAACCCAACCAACCCAATTGTAGAAAAATGGTTTTTCCAATACGCACCAAAACGCTTTTTAATGTTTCTTAAATAATATTTAGAATATGGATATAACCCCTGCTCTGTAAATTTTTCCAGAATCCTTCTTTTTATCTCTAAGCTATTCTTTGCCAATTGCATAAGCCTATCCAATCTTTCAAAAAATTCATCCTCATCTTTTGACAGATAACCTAATCTTGGCATGTTGATAGTAACAACTCCGATGCTTCCGGTAAGTGGGTTTGCTCCAAACAATCCGCCTCCTCTTTTTTCTAATTTCCTAGTGTCCAGCCTTAACCTACAGCACATACTTCTTGCATCTTCAGGCTTCATATCCGAATTAATAAAATTGGAGAAGTACGGAACACCGTACTTTGCAGTTATTTCCCACAACAGTTTCAGAAACTCGGCGTCCCATGGGAAATCTCTGGTAATGTTATATGTCGGAATAGGAAAGGTGAAAACTCTACCTTTTGCATCGCCTTCCAACATCACCTCTAAGAAAGCCTTGTTGAGCACTTTCATTTCCTCTTCAAAATCACCATAGGTTTCCTCCTGAGGCTTTCCTCCTATAATAACAGGTTGGTTCTTTAGAAAATCTGGAGGTTTTAAATCCAAAGTTATATTTGTAAAGGGAGTTTGAAAACCCACTCTTGTAGGGACATTTACATTAAACAGAAATTCCTGTAAAGCCTGTTTAACCTCTTCATATGATAGTTTGTCATATCGGATAAATGGAGCAAGGAAAGTGTCAAAGTTGGAAAAAGCCTGGGCCCCAGCAGCTTCACCTTGAAGTGTATAGAAAAAGTTAACAACTTGCCCTAAAGCACTGCTAAAGTGCTTTGCAGGTCTGCTCTCTATTTTTCCCGACGCTCCTTTAAAACCTTCTGATAATAAATCAAGTAAGTCCCATCCAACACAGTAAACAGATAATATACCCAAATCATGGATGTGAAAATCGCCCTCTATATGAGCTTTTCTTATCTCTTCAGGATATATTTTATTTAGCCAATATACTCTACTTATCTTGGATGAAATATAATTGTTAAGTCCCTGTAAAGAGAAGGACATATTGCTGTTTTCGTTAACCTCCCAATCTATTTTATTAAGATATTGGTCTACGAGATCGGTATTGGCTTTAGATATAATTTCTCTGATTCTCGCATGTTGTTCTCTGTAAATAATGTACGCTTTAGCAGTTTTTCGATACGGAGATGCCATTAACACTTCTTCTACGATGTCCTGAATTTCCTCAACTGTTGGTATCTTCTCTTTTATTACTTGCTGTGCGATAGCCAATACTTTAATCGTAAGTTTCTTTGCCACGTCTCTATCAAATTCACCTGTTGCTGCACCCGCTTTAGATATTGCGTTTGTAATTCTCTCGGGGTCAAATTTTACAATTCTTCCATCCCTCTTTCTTATTTTTTCAAACATATAAAATCACCTCCTTTGGTTTTGGGTAGTGTTTCTGCTAACGTTCGGCGGACATGCAAAAGCGCCCTTGCCCGTCGTCGAAAGTGTAATGGCGTTAGTCAATAAAAAGGTAGCGATGGCATTCGGGTGAGGGCGTAGCCCAAACTGCATATCCGCTTGTTAGGCGACCCTGATAGGGGCTAGGCGTAAAGCACCGAAGAGTGCAGTGGCTCGGTAAGATCATACATGCAGCCCATATATCTCAGAGGCATACCATCAATACCCCCTATCTTCTGTATATAATAGCCTACCAGTTGGTCAAAAAACTATCTTGTAGGATCAGGCTTTTTTCGTGGTTTTTATATCTATAATTAAATCGCAATCAGCACCTCCGACTAGTAGAGAAGCATATCCAAAAGTAGGATCTGCAAGTCTTTTATGCCATTTTCGTCAGCATCGCCCGAGTTTTCATATACAAAATCCTCCCCTATATATTACATCCACCTAAACTAGCAGTAATACTGCTTTAAAGACATCACGATTCATCATACCTGTGTTGATGTACCTATTGTAAACATCCTTTGCATATTGGATTTCATTTAGGAATTTCGAGCAAATTGTGTAGTTGTGACTAATCGTTTTTATATAGAAGCAAAGTAGATAATCAAAAGCGGTACCCACAAGTCCATAATGATTTGTTAACGGAGGGGCTAATAGCTCAGTTTGGGATTTAAATCTTGGTTTTTTGAACTCCTGTTCGAATACATCTTTCACATCTTTATTTTTCAGAAATGATTTCAAACTCATATTTCGGGCCTACGAAATGTTAAACCCCTATACACACTACACCGTGCTACACTTGCGATTACCTCCGCTAGACATCCTAGAACGATGATACTTTTTATCTCAAGCATATCGAAACCATTTAAAAATACGCTGTAATCCCCCCTCACATGCCCTTTATGCTTGCCCTTATGATATTTGTAATGTTTGGCGTCCTCCTCGGAACATTCACAGGGCTAACACCAGGTATACATGTAAACACAGTGTTGTCTATTCTTCTCCTTTTCCTACCAACCTTTATTTTCCATGCAGGGGCGGTTTATTCACAATCTCCCCTCACACTCATTGCCATCTTTGTTGTTGCGATGTCAATTGCGCACACATTTCTCGATATTATTCCCTCAATATATCTAGGAGCGCCTGATGAAGGAACAGCATTGGCTGTTCTTCCAACACACAGGATGATGCACAAAGGTCTCGCAAATGATGCAATATATCATTCCGCCCTCGGTAGCATGCTAGCCCTAATAATATCTGTAATTCTCCTAATCCCGGCAAGGGCGATAATGGGCACTCCCATAAACCTATATGCGAAAATCCGCCCATACCTCGGATATGTAATACTTTCCATAGCGCTTATAATGATAGCAGAAGAGGGGTTAAAGGCTAAGAGAACATGTGCAAATGAAGGCCATGAAATAATAAGTGTGTTTGCAAAAAACGGCAAAGGAAAACATTGTAAAATCCTTGGCAATGCACTCAAATTAGTAATTTTTGCATCAATGCTTTTCATGCTTAGCGGTTTGCTGGGTGTGATCCTGCTATACATGGGCTTTGGTGGATATGCAACTGGTTTTTTGCCAATAGGTGGTAGTGTACTTTTCCCAATATTTACAGGGATGTTCGGTTTCTCAAGCATGCTGTGGTCGTTGATAACAATGGCGGAGATACCCGAGCAGATTGGAGATATTAAAAGGCTGGACAAAACCTCAATAATAAAGGGTGCAATCTTTGGCACACTTTGCGGTGGGATGGTTGGATGGCTGCCTGGAGTGAGCAGTGGTGTTGCAACTGCGATTGTTGGCAGTGCTATGAGTGCTGGGGAGAAAAATGGGTGCGGGATGGCTGAAACCAGGCTGAAAAATGACCGCCTTTACATCCTATCCCTATCAGGGGTAAACACATCAAACACCTTCTTCGCCCTCGTGGCACTCTTTGTAATACTTCGGGGAAGAACAGGTGCTATGGTTTTTGTTAAAGAACTGCTGGACATAACCCCTTGGTATAATATTTCGGCGCCGCCTCAATTATTCTTATACCTACTACTCGCCGCCATAATCTCTGGAATTATATCGTATCCTCTTACAATAATCATTGGAAGAAAAATAGCGGAGGTTTACACGAGGGTGAATTATAGAAGGCTTACACTATGCATAATAGTAGCGGTGTCCGTGCTAATATTTTTATTCACAGGGGTATGGGGCATGCTTATTGCCGCAGTAAGCACGGCAATAGGTATGCTGCCGCCAAGGCTGGGGGTAAAGCGTGTGCACCTAATGGGTGTGCTAATGGTCCCGATAATTCTATACTTTCTTGGATAATGTGCACAGGTGGATGTATTTGAGTGATGTGTGCCATTTTTAACAAATCACTTAATTTCAGCAACGCCCCTGCACAGTGCAAACATTGCCACATACTCTGGCACATCACAAGTTTCTCCGTTCTTAAAAGAGAATTTTTCACCACGAATCTCAATATCTAGGTCTTGGGTAAATGTAATCTCAACATTCTTATCTCCAAAAACAACAGCATCCATCAACGGGTCAAAATCGTCAAAGTTTTCAAGGTCTACCCTCCTTACGCACAATGATGTTTTGCCGTGTAAGGAGCCAGGAGCCCTTATAAGTCTCTTAATATCTGAGGTCACAGGCTCGTCTGTCTCTCCCGCAATCTTTCCCTTGACCTTTTCCCTTATGTAGTCCAGAAACCTGTTTAAAAGCCTATCATTTGGGAAAATGTCTATAACGTTCTCCCGCACAATTCTGTCTGCGCCCCTTAACCCGTCCTTCTCCTTGAAGAGAGCGGAATAAAGGTTCAACGCTGTCTTTTCTCCAATCCCTGCTACGTCCATGAACTCTCTGATAACATCCTCTTTTTTCATCTCCGCGAGTCTTTCAACTTCTTTTATAACCCCCTCTCTCATCCTGCTGTACCACCCACCCGAATCCTCGGGCATTTCTCTCTTATCAACAAACCTACCATACTTGGCACTGCGCACACCTATATGGGTGCGTGGAAAAATTGTGTCGTAGTTCAACCCCCTCCCAGTGATATAATCAACAATTTCTCTCCTCTCGGCAGAGCCCAATCCCAGCACACGCGGATCTCTCACATGAGCATGGTATCCTCGACCACCAGAAAAGAAGACTTCAACATGCTTTTCATCAAACCCAAAGTCCGACATTAGAAAGTCAAAAACCAGCCTTTTTATTTCGTTCTTAACGCTCCTAAGCATGTCCTCGTACCTCAATCCTTGGCACCCAGGCACGTGGTCTGCATCTATATCAAAGACTAGGTCCGCACCAAGCCACACTTTATCTTCCATTGGCGCCTCAGGGTTCATATAATATGCTGAGGAAAAGTAGGCATGCCTTGGCGCCATCTTTGAAAAGAAAGCCCGAACATCCGCAGATTTTTTGAACGCTACAGGTCGATGCATTCCCTCTCCGTCCCAGTAAAAAAAAGCCCACTCCCTTTTGGTAAACCTTGGCGGGAGCTCTATGTCGTGGGAGGAATAGTAGTATGCAAACCTGCCCTTAACATACGCGATGCTTTTTTCATTCATCAATACATTATCTGTATGAAAGCATATATACTTTTACCACTTTATCCCTCCTCTCCCGATAAGGTTTATAAACGTGTACAGGCATTGTTGAGATAAAAAGGAGTGTGCAAAAATGGCGGAGGAAAATGTTGAAGTGCTCGAAGCAACGAATCTTGAAAAAATACCAGGTGTAGGAAAAGCCATAGCGAAGAAACTGATGGATGCAGGCTACACGGACATAGTATCTATAGCTGTTGAATCCCCCCAGACACTTGCGGAGGTTGCAAACATAGGTCTTGAGACAGCGATAAAAATAATCGGTGGTGCGAGAAAAATGGCAGACATAGGGGAGTTTGAGACGGGCGATATGCTTCTTGAAAGGAGGCAAAAGGTTGGCAAGATAACGACAGGCTCAAAGAATCTAGACGAACTCCTTGGTGGGGGTTTTGAAACTCAGGGCATAACAGAGTTGTATGGAGAGTTTGGCTCAGGAAAAACGCAGATAGTGCATCAAGCAGCAGTTAATGTGCAGTTGCCAGTGGACAGCGGGGGGCTCGAAGGCCATGCTCTGATGATAGACACGGAGAACACCTTCAGGCCCGAGAGAATAATTCAGATGGCAAAGTCCGTAGGTCTTGACCCACAGGAAACACTGAAAAAGATACACATAGCAAGGGCATATAATTCACACCATCAAATGCTATTAGTTGATAAAGCAAACGAACTTGCCAGAAAATACCCCGTACGCTTGCTCATTGTTGATTCCCTGACCGCTCATTTCAGGGCAGAGTATGTGGGGAGGGGTGCACTCGCAGATAGACAGCAAAAGTTGAACAAGCATATGCACGATTTGCAGCGTTTTGCCGACCTGCACAATGCTGTGGTGCTTGTGACAAACCAAGTTATGGCATCACCCGATATATTCTTTGGTGACCCGACAAGGCCTATAGGCGGTCATATAGTGGCACACACTGCCATGTTCAGAATATACCTGAAGAAGAGCAAGGGAAACTACAGGATAGCAAGGCTTGTTGATTCCCCGCACTTGCCAGACGCAGAAACGACGTTCGTGATAACTGAAGAAGGCATAAGAGACCCATGAAAGTGGCTAAAATAAGGGGACTGGGCTACGAATCTAATGTATACGTGATTTATAACTACAGTGAGGACAGGGAATGCACAATCGTGGATACTGGGCTAGGAAGCAATCATGCAATTGCCGAGACCATGAAAATAATAAATGCTCTTCGCGTTGAAAGTGTAAAAATAATACTCACTCACCGCCACTGCGACCATGTTTGCGGTCTCCCAGCAATACTCAAGAAACTCAATGCTAAAGGATGCGATACCGAAATTTTCGCTCATCACAATGATGCGAAAGCAATAGCGTATGGCGATAGAACTGTGCTTGCAGACAGTTTTGGAATAAAGTTTGGTGGAGTGGCAACTGTGAAGGCAATTGATGAGGGCGAAATTGAAATGGGCGAGCAGAAGGCTAAGATAGTACACACGCCCGGTCATACGCCTGGAAGCATATGCATATACGTTAACAACACCCTTTTCTCTGGAGATACGCTATTTGCAGGCGGCGGAGTCGGTAGGTGGGACCTGCCCATGGGCGATATTAATATGCTAATGCATTCCTTGCAAAAAATAGCAAAATTTGATATAAGAGCACTGCATCCGGGTCACGGTCCATCCATTTACGGGCATGAGGCGAGGAATAATGCGTCAGAGGCTTACCAGTATATTAAAAGAATTTTGGAGATGGGCATTGAATAGGCGGTATGTCAGGATATTAGCAACATTTTACTTTATCATACTATTCATAATACTCATAATAAAGGTGCCTGGAAGGGTTGAAGAGCAAAAGGTTGGTGGCGCGCCTATAGATAAGGTCTTTCATATCGCAGCCTATGCCCTGCTTGCAACAATCTGGGGGGTCTGTTACTGGCCGAAGAGCATAGAATATCTTCCAATAGTTCACGCAATAGCATCGGAATCCTTGCAAATGCTCATACCTTGGCGCACCTTTTCCCCGATAGATTTGTTGGCAAATGGGTGCGGAGTATCATTTGGCTTTCTACTTGTGCTTATATATAAAGTTTATTGGAAATGTTCTTAAAAATTACCAAAAACTTTATATATGGGTATACACTAACTATGTGGAATGGGTCTCCGATTGATGGGTAGGGTGATGGTGATATCATCGCATGGTAATCTCGTGCTTAGGTCATCATTTGCTCCAGACATTGGGTCTATAGTTTACGATGAGAGAAAGAGAGTGATTGGCAAGGTTGCAAGGGTTTTCGGGCCTGTAATACAACCATACGTAGCTGTATCTCCAAGGGACAAAAAGGAGGCCCAGAGGTTAGTTGGAAAAAATCTGTATGTGGGAGAGGGTAGAAATGGCGGAAAACAAAAAAAAGAAGGAAAGCGTAGACGATGAGGTTCATACATGCCCATTTTGCGGCAGTACTCATTTGGTTATAGACTATCGCAGGGGAGAGACAATTTGCCAGGACTGCGGGCTTGTTATTGAGGATGTGTATATAGATCAGGGGCCTGAATGGAGAGCATTTGATATGGAACAGGGAGAGAAAAGGGCGAGAACTGGCGCACCTCTGACATACACAGTGCACGATAAGGGTCTTAGCACAGAAATAGGATGGAAAAACAAGGACTCTTATGGTAAGAGCATACCGACAAAGAACAGGGCGCAACTTTATAGGCTAAGGAAGTGGCAGAGAAGAATAAGGGTCTCAAACGCCACAGAGAGAAACCTTGCCCATGCACTTGCAGAACTTGACCGCATAGCATCAGCCATGGGCTTGCCGAGGAATGTTAGAGAGGCAGCAGCCATGATTTACAGAAAGGCTGTGACAAAGAATCTGATAAGGGGGAGGAGCATAGAGGGTGTGGTCGCTGCATCCCTGTATGCTGCGTGCAGGCAGTGCAATGTGCCAAGGACTTTGGATGAAATTGAAGAAGTATCCGGTGTGCACAGGAAAGAGATTGGCAGAACATACAGGTTCATGACTCGGGAGTTAAAACTCAAACTTATGCCCACAAGACCGCAGGATTACATATCACGTTTCTGTAGCGAGCTCGGGCTT
>QMTG01000036.1 GCA_003649915.1 Thermoplasmata archaeon | reverse complement strand
TAATCGTTCGAGGGCATTCTGGTAGTTCACCTGTTTCATAATATTCTTTAAATCGTTCTAACCAACGAGGATCTTTACGGCTTTTAATAAACTCAACGAACTTTGTAAGCCTGTCCATGGTCTCCTGCCTTACTACGTGCTCAATTTCGCAAGCATCTTCATCAGCCACCTCTTCGTCAACGCCAAGTATAATGAGAAATTCTCGTAACACTTCATGTTTTTTTGATAATTTGACCGCTACTTTTTCTCCTTTTTTTGTGAGTGTTACCCCACCATATTTTTCGTAATTTACATAGCCATCCTCATCTAATTTCTTGAACATTTCCGAAACCGCGGAAAGCCCTACGCCAAGTAATTCTGAAACATCTTTCACCTTAGCATATCCTTTCTTCTTAACTATTTCATATATTGCCTCTATATATTGCTCTTCTCTTCTCGTTACCTTTTTTCCAACCGTATCATGTTTTGGAGCCCGAACCATATTCAGTTGCTGATAATGCAAGAATTGTATTTAACTATTACTACCCTGAACGCACTCTACACTGTTTCAGTTTTCAAAATCTTTTCACACATTGTTCCTCCCCCTAGTTTTTAAGAAGTTACGAATACATTCAATGCTCCTATCAGAGATTACATGCTCAAGTTTCTTGGATTCGATTTTTGCCAAGTCTGGCGGTGCACCCATGCATAATAGAAGTCTTCTAAGTGTGCTCTGTCTATCTATAGTTTTATTGACAATCCTTTTTCCCTTCTCTGTGAGTTTTACTCCTCGATAGGGTATATACACTATAACGCCTTCCTTTGCCATCTTGTGAAAGGTCTCAGTAACGGAAGGAGGTTTATATTTTAACGCCTTTGCAACATCTGATGTTCTTACAAATTCCTTTTCTCCACCCGCTTCATATATCGCCATAATGTAATTCTTTATCGTAGTGTCTTTCACAGTCATTCACACTCCATTTTGATTCACTTGATTGGACCATACTGTGTTATTCTCATAGTCATAGAACATTTTCTCTACCCATTCAGCAGTATTCGGGTGGTCTATCAAGTACTGGCCGTCATATTCGCATTGACCAGTCAATATATAGGTACCAACTTCCTTTCTGATATCGGTTTCCGAGTATGATGAGCGCGCAATCATCCACGGAACAACCAATGGATGACCACTTGCACTCTCCACCGCACTTTTCAAGTTGTCATCACCCATAAAACAGTAAGTAACCTCCTTAAAATGGAACGTATGATTATTCTCAATCTGCCTTTTCAAGGAATCAGCTATGGCTACCCAGTTCTGGAACCACTCCTCGGCATCACCGTGGCCGTAGAAGATGAGGGTTGCATCTTCCGGCTTTATATTCGTATCACGCGGATCATAGGGGTTCCCCTTGCATAGTTTCAGGCCGTGTTCTAGCAATATCTCTGCAACCAATGGGTCATCGTCCATTGCACGAGTGCACAGAACCTCCACTTCACCCCCTGCCGCATCTTCCAAGGCCTCATAAACCTCGGGGGTATGGCTGCTGTTACCACAGATAAACAGGGGAATGGCGATAATCCTGTTCACTCCCTCATCTTCAAGTTCTTTAATCGCTGATTCTATCGTTTGTCCTGGCGAATATTCTAAAAATGCCAGTTCCGCAGGTACAGGCAGGAATACCTCCTCATTAAACCATACCTTTACTCGCTCATTCCATTGGCCTAGCATCCCGTGGGCGACAACCAGTACACCAAGATTATAATTTATATTGTCCACATCATTGGCATCTTCCGCACCATCATTTGTTGTATAATTTTCATTGTAAATCCCAATTATCAAGTCATGTGCAAACGCAACGATTAACATAAAAACGATTAGTAATGTCGCTACCTTAGACATGCTTAGTCGTTTTAATCTAAAGAAAAGATGGGACCTCATCATTCGAATCCCAACTATTATCTTTTTCTTTACACCACCTCTTGGGCTTTTCGATGCACCCTATACCTTTCTCAGTCAGCCTATACATCTTGATCTTGGATGAGGAGGAAGAGCATTTCATTGGGCACATACCGCAACTACTTCCACATTGAATTTCTTCAAGATATCCGTGATGAACCATTAAGTCGATCATAGCTCGGACTGTGGAGTTGCTTAACCCCAATTCTCTGCTGAGAGTGTCCACATCCACGATATTTTCTTTGCTTAGTATTGACAGAATCCTCATTTCATTCATATCTCTCTTCCTTCTCCCATTGATTGATGGGCTCTTCTGCTTCCTTCTGCAATTTAATGTAGTAGAGCACAACAAGCGAGAACGGTAGCAGGAACAGCGATGGAATGTATGGCGCTGAATAACTTGCTAAGAACCCCTCAAAGGTATTGAACCATCCTCCCTCTTCTCCGCCTGGGATTGATTCCAGTATCATGCTAAATATCTGCATACCCGCGATGATCCATATCATCAAACTTGCCATCACTATCTTTGCCTGTTGATGGATGTCTGCGAAATTCTTAATGCTTGAGAGGTAGAATGCTCCTGCGAAGAACAGTATCAATCCTCGCCAGAGAAGGAACTCGCCGGACATCTCCATTATTCCCCACTCAAGACTCCTTCCTGTCACGCCCAATAATATCTCAACCGCGCCTATACCCAGTACTACGAGCCCGAATATTGCAAAGTATATACGCCCTATCATAAATTTCGCTTCTTCGCTCATTTTACGCCACCCCCAGGATTATCCATATAAGGTGTACCAATCCACCCCAGAGGAAAACCACAACAATTAATGCCGCAAGGCTGCCAAATAGGTACTGTGCTACGCCCTTCCATCCACCTTCTCTGCCTTCTTTTATCAGCATGGCAAAGGTTGCCACGCATGGGAAATAGAGGCTGACAAGCACTACCGAGGTTACCAGTTGATATGTGGTCATCTCAATAGCGGAAAGCTGTGCAACCGCCAAATCTTTTCTCAGGAATGCTGCTATCAACGGCCCTACTGTTTCTTTGGGTACGCCGAACCATCCGCACAAGATAGGCTCGAATACATCTGCCAGCCAATCCAGGAAGCCTGTCAGGTACATTAGGTTGACGATTACCACACCTAAGAGGACAAAAGGAATGGCTGTTGTGAAGAAACTCCTTACTCGCACCCACAATTTTCGCCTTACATTTCTCGCTGTTGGCATGTGATATGGCGGTACATCTAAAAGAATCTCTGGTGATCTGCCTGGTATTAATTTGTTGAGGATGAAGCCAAAAACGAAAAATCCTACCAATAGGTATATCATCACAAAACCGACATATCCAGGTATTACTTCCAGCATGATACCAAGTTGTGCTCCGCAGGGTATGAATATCGCTAAGAGTGTAGCCATCATAAAACGCTGTTTTCTGGTTTCTAGTGTCCTGGTGGCTGCAACAGCAGGAACATTGCATCCAAGGGAAAGTATCATTGGAACTACTGCAAAACCATGCAGGCCGATTTTGTGTAATGCTGTATCAATAAGAACCGCAAGTCTAGGCAGGTAACCACTATCCTCCAATATTATAAGGAATAGATAGAAAGCGATTATTGCAGGTAACACAACCCCTATGGCCACGAATAGACCACTTGTCAGCATTCCAAAAGCCTCAAAGCAATTGTCCGCCGTAGGGTCGCCTACAAGAATGTAATACACCCATCCACCTTTACCTGGAAAAACCTCTTGAAGCCAGGGCAACCAGTAGTTATCGAACAACTTAACAAAGAAACCATCTGTAAAAAAGCCTGCAAACGCACAAAAGAAAGACCAGAACCCATAAAGCACTGCGATAGCAAATGGTATGCCCGTCAGCGGCTTGACCGTGAGTTCTGCTATTGCATCCTTCAAAGTGTGCCTGTACACACCATATTTCACAGTTTGCTTTGCAATCTTATCTATCAAATCCCATCTTTCATCCACGGAGAGTTTCATTGTTCTACACCTCCTGCCTTCTCTACAATTTTTTCGATATCGATAGGAGATGCTTCTTTTATCCTGGATACCAGTTCTTTTATGCCTTTTCCGCTCACCGCAATCGTAGGCACAACAGGCACTCCGAGTATATCTTCCAGTTTCTCTACATCGATCCATATATTCTTGTCCTCTGCGACATCCCACATATTCAATGCGATTACCACAGGATAGCCTTCTTCTATGATTTCAAGTGCAAGGTAAAGCCCTCGTTCCAACTTGACGGAATCTATCACGCAAATGACGACTGCATCCTTGTTCTCTTTGAGCATCTTTACCGCTACTTCCTCCGCCTTGTCCTTTGGTTCGAGAGAAAATGTTCCAGGGACGTCTATGATCTCAACATCCTTTCCCTCCAATCTCATGTATCCTTTTGTATAATCAACTGTTGTGCCTGGATAGTTTGATTCCGTAACTTTTGCCCCTGTAAGGCGATTGAAAACTGCGCTTTTGCCAACATTAGGATGACCCATGAGCAATATCTTCACTCTTCCACCTCCACGATAATCTTATCAGCAATGCCCAATCCCAGCGAGATAGAATACTGATCAACTGTTACAACCACTGGCCCTTTTATAGGCTGTTTCGTGGCCATCTTGATCTTTTTGCCAACTCTGATGCCCATCCCTGCTACCTTATCTCGCAAGTTTTCTTCTATACTCTTTACCACGCCTTCCTCTCCATAATCCATTTCGGACAATTTTTTCCTCATACTATCACACCCTCACCACTCTAATTCTCATTGCCATACCTCTGCCAATACTAACCACATTTCTATTAACTTCAATAGTTACTGGGCCGTAGGAAGAGATCATCCTGACAACGACACCTTCAACTATGCCTCTTAGTGCCAACTTCTGCCTAAGACCGTATCCGCCTTCTATTGCCACGATCCTCGCCCATTCATTTGGCCTCAGTTTGGTTAACATCATTGTTTACCCCTTTCCCATCCCACTATGTTCGGGATGCCGTATTAACTATGGGTAGCCGTAATAATATATGAGCATATAAAGATTTCGTCTTATAGGGGTATGCCCGCACCCATACTGCCTATGCGTAGCCATGTAAGGACAATTTATGCCTGTATTTTAGTTAAGGAAACGCCCAACCCCACATCCACAAAAATAGAAAAGGATATGCCTAGGGTACATAGGGTATACTATATACTAGGGGAAATAAATGCTACCTTTTTGATTGGAATATGCTCACCGAAAAAAATACCCCATATCTATTACAGTTGGTGAGGTAGTGATAGCATATGTTGGGTGGAAGAAAAAGATTGAGGAGCACACAAAGAAATCCGAAAAGCCGATGTCCATCGCACTGATCGTGGCAATGGTGATGGCGATTTCGGGCCATATGATACCGTACGAGTTAGGATTCGGTGATGGGATGAAGGCCTCTGCGTGAGTGGGTGGTGTCTGTTTACAGATTAGCCAGTTTACAACTACATACAGCAAGTCGGTCTCTCATGGCACTGCGTACCTCGGGGAGATGCATATTTGAACTGTGTAGATGTTGAGACAAATGACTTGCTGCTTACGAGCGGTGTGTGGTCAGGAGATACAAATGCGCCGATGATGGCAGCACGGGTAGTGGTGCCCACAATCTTTCGCCCGCCAGCCCCTACTCTTGCCTTTCTTTCCTCCTACACCATCAGTAAAGTAAAATGGAGCCAGGGCTGGTTTTCTCTCCGTTAACGCTTTTTTGCTATCCTGAAATTTCTTTTTCCGTGCACGCTTTTGCGAATCCCAACAATAACCCTGTATAGCAAAAGGGTGCTACCCTCTTTCCGTGCACGCTTTTGCGAATCCCAACAATAATCCTGTATAGCAAAAGGGTGCTAGGGTGCTAGGATGCAGTGGGCCCGCCCGGATTTGAACCGGAGTCTATGGCTATTTCGCGCAATCAATTGCGTATACGGCCGGCACACCCTTAACGCTGGTTTCTTTCCGTGCACGCTTTCTTTGCCGGCCAAGAACCGTTGCGCACCTTTTTGACTCCAACTTGCGCAACCGTTCACGTATGGTGGCCGGCACACTCTTAATGCTGGTTTCTTTCCGTGCACGCTTTCTTTGCCGGCCAAAGAAAGGGTGCGTCCCGAAGCCACAAGGATAGACCAAGCTACCCCACGGGCCCTCATTTGTCGGCGAATATTATCCCTATTCTCTTTTTTAAAGACTTCGGTGGTTATTTTAGTTTATGTTCAGTTACATGTGCACGTTATAGCCATTAGCCTTCAGTAATCATTTCATGCCCGTAAATTTTAATAATAGATGCTATTTACGGTCAAACATGCAGCAGGCACAAACAGAGACATGGATGTACGATTATTATTACATAAGGATGAAACTACTGAGCATAGGGGCAAAGTACTGGATATACGATCCTTATGGGAACCTTGCAGCGTTTTGTCATCACAAACCGTTCAAGCTGAGGGATGAGATTGTGGTATACAGTGATGAAAGCATGAGTTATCCGCTTATTACGCTAAGGCAGCAGAACATACTGGACGCCACTGCCGTATTTGCCATTATAGATGTACCAACAAACACTATACTTGGGTTCTTTGGCAGAAAATACTGGAAATCTGTGCTTCAGGATATATGGAAGGTATATGACCCTTGGCAGAGGGAAATAGGCATGGTTGTGGAGGAGAAGGGAAGGGGTTTGATAAGAAGGTTTGTTCCGGGCGGAAGGCTTGTGCCAAAAGTTTTTCATGTGCATGTTTATGGGAGAGAGGTGGGTGTCTTAAGGCAGCAGTTTAAGATGATAGGTGATGAGTGGGAACTGGACTTTAGAGTCGATAGGGATAGGGTATTTGATAGAAGGCTCGCGGTATCCTCCGCTCTACTCATGGCAATAATTGAGAGACATCAGGGGGTGTAGGCTTAGTACTTTAGCATGTTTTTGTGCTAACATTTCCATTATTTTTTGGCTTGATTGTATAACACCAATTCATAGTTTTAGCACGGCCTTTTTCTTTGCAACAGTAACAGGACGAAATCTCACACCACAATTGGGGCATACCCCTCTCCGCATAGCGCACTGCTCGTGGTACGTTGCACCGCATTTGCACGTGATTATGCTGAGACCAGGTTTTATTGTACCCTTGCATATCGGGCATTTAACAGCCTCTTCTGCCACGCCACGTTTGAACACTGATGTCAAAACCTCAACACTCACCAACGCCTCCGCCACGACCTCATGACCATCAAACACCCTGTACCCACGAGCCTTTATCCTTAGTGACACATCCCGTAGGGACTTGGGCATAAATTTAACCTCTACGCTTTTCTCTCCACCGCCAGCAAGGGCAGGCATGGACTTCGCATCAGCAACATCGGCATTCTTTGCATCAACACTCACACTAACATCCTTTGCCAGACCACGACCTATATTTTTCACCTTAACCGTAATGCTATTCCACTCATTTATCATTGCATCAACTTTATCGGGAACATCTATGGTGAGATTTGGACCAAAAGCATCAAACACCCTTTCAACATCCTCCTTAGCCTTAACTGCTAGTTCCATTGCCTTTTCGGGCTCCTTACTTTTTATACCAAGCGCCTCTTCTAAGAGCAACTCGGCATTTTTAACGTCTAAACCAAACTTCTTTGCATTGTGTATCGCAGAATCTGCAGCGTATATTGCGTCCACAACCTTTTTCTGCTTGTCCAACTGCTCTCTCATGGTTTCCTCAAATCTGTTTAAGATTGCCAATGCCTCCTCATACTTCTCCTCCCCAAGTTTTTTCCTAGCGTCGTTGAGCATTGACATAAACATCTTATCACTTATACCTGCGTCAAGCACCGTCTTAAGCCCATTCTCACACGCATTCAGTCTAGATTCAACCACAGCCCTCATTCCCTTATGACATTCTTTTGCGATTTCGTCAACCAAAGATAACATTTTATTGTATTCACCCACGTTATAGGCGTCATCAACCTCTCTTGCCATGGCATCTAACTGCTCGCTCTTGTATCCAAGTTTTGCTGCCCTCTCTATCAGCGACTTGGCAAACTCCAGCCTATCCTTGATATACGCACTGTACCTCTCCTCAAGATTTTTCATAACATCCTCGAGCATTTCCCGAGCCTCATTGAACTTCTTCTGCTGAAGCGCTTTCTTTGCTTGTGATAGTGTTTTTGCTTCATCATCAACGTCTATGCCAAAGGTCGTGAGAGAAGATAGCCTGCCCTTAACCCTGCCAAACATTTCCTGAAGCACCCTGTAATTCTCAATGAGTGATGTAGCCTCCTCCGCCGCCTCCATCGCGTACTTTAAGGCATTGACATAATCCCCCTTCTTGTACAAGTCCTTTGCAAGGTAGAGCTTTTTATGGGCCTCAGTATCCACTATTCCTTCCTTGTCAAGTTCTTTCACCTTTATCTGTGCCGAAGATATTCCATCAGTAGCCATTCTGTGCTGTAAATCTGCTTTTTGTATCTCCCCCTCACTTTCCATTGCTAGGTTGAGGGCTTCCTGATACCTGCCTTCTTCAAACGCCTTCTTTGCCTCGCTTATGAGTCTCTCAGCGTTCTCAACAACCATACCTTCTGCCTTTTCCCTTTCAATCATTTCTTCAAATTTATTTATAACGGAGAGAATGTGAGACTTTATCGCCTCTTCTGCAAGCCCTTCCGCCTTAATAGCGCTCTCAAGTGCCCCCTTATAATCGTGTCCTTTCAGCATCTTTATAGCGTTCTCCAGGGCAGCACGAGCCTCGGATGCATCAGCATTCAAACTCTCAGCATCCCCGATCCTCACCCTAGCCTTCTGTATAGCCATTGCTGCCTTCTCCGAATACTCCTTTATTGCTGATATTTCACTCAAACATTTAGAAACGTCAGCATAGGCTCCCTTCAGCATCTTTTTGGAGAGTTTTTCTTTGGCTTCAGCTAAAAGATTTTCCGCCGATGACAAGTCTATTCCTATGTTTTTCGCCTCTTCAATCTCCCTCTCGGCAGTCCCAATCTCCCTGTTAAGCCTGGTCTCCACAAGATTCTCAACCTTTTCCACGCACTCCCTTACAATTTCTAGACTCTTTATGTACTCCTTGTTTTTCATAGCATCTTTTGCAGAATGAAGTTCGCGTTCATACGAAGAAACATCAATCCCCATATCCTTGGCCAGGGATATAAGGTCCGAAGTAGCGATTATCAGTTTTGCAGCGGTATACTGAGCCCTCCTAGTTTCAATTTCTTCCCTTATTTTGCTTATCATGGAAAGAACATCGTCAAACCTCGCATCTTTGAACGCCGCTTCCGCATCCACGTACATGGCTTCGGCATTTCTTGTATCGATTTTATGCTCCTTCGCACTCTCTATCTCTGCACGCACTTTTTCAAGCCCTTCCTTTGCATCCTCATATGTCTTTACCTTCTTCTCAGCCTCGTTGTATGCGATTGTCGCCAACTCAAGCGCACCGTCATAGTCCTTGCTGTCAAACTTTTGCTTAGCTTTTACAAGCAACTCCATAATTCCCTTTACATTTATCCCAAGAGATTTTGCCTTCTTTGCGTACTCCTTTGCCTTTGTAAAGTACTGAGATACAACAAGCTGCTGCGCCTTCTTCGCCTCAATATACGCTTTTCTTGCAAAATCCATCGCTTCTTCATAATTCTCGTCGGTTAAGGATACCCTAGCCTTATTTGTATATTCAATTGCCAACGCCACATCAGCATTCATTC
>QMTG01000035.1 GCA_003649915.1 Thermoplasmata archaeon | reverse complement strand
ATGGACAGTGCTGAGAGAAGCTCGGGGGCTTTTACCCCTAGGCTACCCACAACGCTATCCTATGGCTATTACCAAATAAATCTATGGGCGAACGACACAAAATACCATACATCGTATGCCTCCTCTTACATATACCTCGGCCCGATATCTGCATATGTTTACACGGATAAGAGCAGTTACGTTATTGGCGAGCCGTGTATTGTGCATGTGCACGCATATGTATCTGGCTATTATACTGATGGTGCGGTAAATAATGCCTCTGTTGTGGTAAGTCTTGTTGATAGCAATGGGAATGTGTTAAACAGGTCAGGTATGCTTAAAACAGACAGGAATGGGGACTGTACCTTTGTTTTTTCGTTGAGTAATCTTGAGGAGGGAACGTATACAATATCTACAAATGTTAGTTATCCCAGAAACAAGGCGGAATATGTGGTAGTTAATGATACAATAAATGTGCGCGAGTATATGGGGATGGAGGTGTATGTTTCCACAGATAAAAGCCAGTACTGTTGTGGAGAGGAGATGAAGGTATACTATGTTGCGTACTCCAATGGTACAGTGGTTAGGTCAAATGCGACGTATATCATATACAATCCAAATGTTATTGAGGGATATGGAGTGTTAGCCATGGGCTTAGACAGCAGCGGGGAGATTACATACACAATACCTGACGATTACAGTGGCGAGATAAGGGTAAGGGTTGAGGTCTCAGATGGAAGGGGTGGCTTTGTCAGTAAGGAGGCTACGGCGTATGTTGTTCAGGGAAGGGTTGTGGTGAATGCAGACAAAACTTATTACCAGGCAGGAGACCACGTGGTCTTCAGGTATGAGGTTGTAGGTCTTGAAAATTACAGTGTATTATATTCTTTAGTGTGTGATGATGAGGAAGTCAAGAGGGGTATGGCGACAGATTCCGAGATACCATGGGATGTGCCAACAGACGCTGCACCTGAACGTTGCACTCTATACGTTTACGCTTACAGTAATGGAAGGATGGTTGGTGGGCAGTGCACTGTTTGCAGGCAAAACTATCGCTTATTTATATGGGTGGATAAGAGGACATACAAGCCAGGCAGTGTAATTAATTTGCACTATAGGATAGAAAGAACAGAGGGAGCGCCGGAGATTGCTTTTCCCACAACTTTAACGGTAACCCTTAACTCTGGGATGAGCGAGACATATACGATATCCTCATACGATGGTGTGGTTTCATACCATGTACCTGCGAACATGCCCGATGGCAGGTACGTTATTGGGGCGAGCATTACTGGTGCCGATAATGTTGGTGTTTACGCTCAGAGCGTGATTGAAGTCAAGAAAGGTGTGAACTGGTTCCTTGTAGCAATAATTCTGTTATTCATTCTAGTAATAATTTCGCTTCTTCAGTCTTTTGGAATTCTCAAAAACCTTGAAAGGATTAAAGGCAGACTCCCTCATATACCTAGGAAAAGAAAACCAACGTTTGGAAGACGAATAAGTAGGCTTGGTCGCAGGTATTACACACCACCAAGGGAGTGGCAACCACCCGAGGAACTTGAGGAGATGGAAGAGAGTGAGCAGGAGATATAGGAGGGTATTATGAGGGAGGGCAATGTTTCTGAGGGGATAAGAAAGATTGAATGGGCAAGAAGTAGGATGGAAATTATAAGAAGAGTTGGAGATAGAATCAAGAAAGATGGGGGTTTAAGTGGGGTTAAGGTGGGGATGGCGCTACATGTTGAGGCAAAAACTGCAGTTCTTGCACTAATTTTACAGGATGCTGGGGCTATTGTGCGCCTAGCGAGTTGCAATCCCATGTCTACAGATGATGATGTTAGTGCAGCGCTTATGGAAGAGTATGGTGTTGATGTGTATGCGAGAAAGGGGGAGAGTGTTGATGAGTATTACGCAAACCTGAATCGTGTGCTTGATATAAGGCCCAATATAATTATTGATGATGGTGGTGACCTTGCCTACTTGGTGCATACTAAGAGAAAAGAAATTATACAGGGGCTTATCGGAGGGTGCGAAGAAACAACAACGGGTGTGCTCAGGTTGAGGGCAATGGAAAAGGATGGCGTGCTCAAAATACCAGTAATAGATGTAAACGATGCTAGCATGAAGAGAATGTTCGACAATAGATACGGGACAGGTCAGTCCACAATTGACGGGATAATAAGTGCAACAAATTTGCTCATGGCGGGAAAGTGTGCTGTCGTAGCCGGATATGGATGGTGTGGGCGCGGCATTGCCATGCGTCTTCGGGGTATGGGGGCAAGGGTTGTGGTAACTGAGGTTGACGAGGTCAAGGCTATGGAAGCCTTGCTGGACGGTTTTGCGGTCATGCCCATGCATGATGCAATAAAGAATGCTGACATTGTTGTAACTGCCACTGGGTGCAGGGATGTTGTAAGGGAGGAGCACTTGATGGTGGCAAAGGATGGATGCATTCTGTGCAATGCCGGTCATTTCAATGTTGAGGTCTCTGTCGAAGATTTGGAAAAAATTAGTGTGCGTAAGAGAAAGGTGAGAGAGTACGTGGAGGAGTATGTGACAAAGGACGGCAGAAAACTTTACCTAATAGCGGAGGGCAGGCTTTTAAATTTGGTAGTGGGGCAAGGACATCCAGTGGAAATAATGGATATGAGTTTTTCCATCCAAGCGCTATGTGCTGACTATTTGATGGCACATAGGGAAATTCCTCCTGGCGTGCATCCTGTGCCCAGCGAAATTGATAGGCACGTTGCCAAACTTGCTCTTGAGTCTAGGAATGTGAAAATAGATAGGCTGACAAGCGAGCAACTCAAGTATCTTTCTGACTGGAAGGCTGGAACGTAGTTGGAGTTGTCACCCTAATACGTTTTTAAGCAGAAGGCGCTGATTGAGTAGGATGAATACCTTTTTAAGCATGACCTGTATTATGAACCGATGTCTAGCGGTGCTGAAAAATTCAAGGGAAGAGATATAATATCAATAAACGATTTTGGCAGAGAAGATATTGAGATAGTGCTTACTGTAGCCGATAAAATGCTTCCCTATGCCTTGGGCAGAAAGACCGCCGAAGTCATGAGGGGGCGGGTGCTCTCTACAGTTTTTTTCGAGCCGTCCACAAGGACAAGGTTATCTTTCAGCACTGCAATGTTGAGGCTGGGAGGCTCTGTCCTAGATGTTGGCGACATCACAAGGACCTCCGTTAAAAAGGGCGAAACATTGGCAGATACCATAAGAATGATAGAGGCATACAGCGATATCATAGTCCTGCGCCATTCATCTGAGGGAGCGGCAAGGTTTGCATCTAAGGTGTCAAAAAAGCCCGTGATAAACGCCGGTGACGGTACTGGTCAGCATCCTACCCAAACCCTGTTAGACTTGTACACAATAAAGAAAGAACTTGGGGGCATTGAGGGAAAAACCATAGCATTGCTTGGAGACCTAAAATATGGGAGAACTGTTCATTCCCTAGCGTACGCCCTTGCAAAATTCAATGCTAAGATAATACTAGTATCTCCACCAGAACTTCAAATGCCTGCGGAGATTGTCAGAGAAATAAGGGAGAGCGGTGGGGATGTGTGGGAGACAGACGACATATCCTCTGTCATAAAGGTTGCAGATGTGCTTTACGTTACTAGGATACAGAAAGAGAGGTTTCCTGATCCTGAGGAGTATCTAAAAATTGCGGGGAGTTATAAGATAACCACCGAATTGCTTGAGAATGCTAAGAAAAGCCTAATAATAATGCATCCTCTGCCAAGGGTTGACGAAATAGACGTAGATGTTGATGAAACAAAGCACGCCGTTTATTTCAAGCAAGCCTTCTATGGAGTTCCTGTCAGAATGGCACTCATATGTTTGATTCTTGGCGAGGTGGGGTGGTGGTAAAAGTGGCAAGAGAGTTGAAGGTTACACCTATAACAAATGGCACGGTCATAGACCACATTCCCCCTGGGATGGCTTTAAAGGTTTTGTCCATCCTCGGCATAACGGGAAATGAGGATTACACCGTAAGTGTTGCCATGAACGTAAGTAGCAAAAAGTTCGGAAAAAAGGACATAGTTAAGGTTGAGAGCAGGGAGTTAAGCCCGAAAGAAGTAAACAAGATAGCGCTTATTGCCCCCCATGCAACAATAAACATAATAAGGGAGTACGACGTTGTGAAAAAGTACAGGGTTAGGCTACCGAAAAAAGTTGTGGGAATTGTCAGATGCGCAAATCCGAGTTGTATAACAAACAGTGGAGAGCCTGTAGAGAGCGAGTTTATAGTAATATCCACAAAGCCATTAAGGCTCAAGTGTGTGTATTGCGAGAGAGAGATTTTGGATGTTAAGGATTATATAGTTTAGTGATGTTTGACGGTGCAGCAATGGCTTCACTCACGCCCATAAAGCCGGGAACATGGATAAATCGTGTTAGCGTAAGCCACGGTAAAGTCAGGGTTCGAGATTATGCTGTAAAGGTACGGGTTCCTGCTAGGGTACATCTCAGTGTTATTGATATGAGGAGATTCGCACCTGGGAGGCCCGGGGGCGGTGGTGTGGGTTATGCCCTTGGCGCGTATGTTGAGGCTACTGTTAATGCCAGCAAGGAATACGCAATAGAGGCTGGGAGAAGGGCGGTAGTGGAGCATATCGCCCGTATAGTTGCAAAGGCTGTTGGTTATAACAAGGGTTTCGAGATACGCGTCGGAGAGCATGGAATAAATCACATGGGGTTGGGCTCTACATCAGCAGTTCTCTCTGCCGTGGCCTATGGCGTAAACCATGTGCTTGGGAACCCGCTCGATATAAGGGATTTGCGCATGCTCATAGGCTATAACTTTGTAGAAGAGTGGGATGATGCGCATGTCGTGCCCGGGTTTGAGACTGGCGTAGGGCCCGCAGCAGCATACTACGGCGGCTTTTTTGTTATAGGCGATTGTCTTGAAATAATATGCAGATGCGAACTACCAGGCAAGGAAGTGCACGTTTTTATTCCCAAGGATGTGGCAAAGAATTACGGAGAGGACGAAGTAAAGTTATTACTCACAAAAGCGCGGGAGATGGATGACTGGCATGCTGAGAGTAAATCGCACGAGATTGTCATGCGCCTTATACCTTCAATGCTTAAAGGTGATGTAAAAGCGATGGGAGAGTGCGTCTGGCGTCTCCAAAATATGGGGTCAAAGGTTGCAGAAATAAAGCACCACGAGTGCTGGGAAGAAATATACGAGTTTATGAAGCATCTACGCAGCCACGGAGCTGAGATTGTTGGGATGAGCTCAGTAGGACCCGCAATAACTGCGGTGTCAAAGGTTGGCGGGTTGAGCGAAAAAATTGCTCACGATTTTGGGATAGAACTAAGTAAATACATAAAAACGCACATTGATAATCACGGTGTTGTGTGGGAAAAGGTTGTGGGATGAGATATTATTGCATCGCTAAGAGAGAACTTGAACACAACATAGTACATGACTGCTTTAGAAAATGAGCAATTTAGTGCTGTAATCTAATAGAGGGCGAAAGTGGACAATAGACTTGGCAATAGGTGAGCAGAAACTAGCGATACTGGATAATTGAAAGAAAGGCGAGAGGACTAGCAATAAACGGCATGGAGGGGTGATTAATTGGGTAATGGGGGAGGAAAAACGGGTGATTGGCGATAAGTGGGCTGGGATGATAAGAAAAGAGAAACGTGAGTTGGCAATAAGTGGGCTGGAACACGCTATGAATGGGCGATAAGGCAGGAATGAATATATGATAAGACATGAATAGGTTATACGAGCAGGAAAGCGATAGGCGAAGTAATAGGCGGATTGTGCATGGTGGCAGGAGCGATGTGATAGCAACAACTACTATATTTAGCAAGCGATTAAAATGCATACATTATATCTATTCTTTTATCATTCGGCTTTTTAGCCAAAAACTTTCGCGGCAGCCTCAATCCCAAAACTTCTTTGTTCTCGCGTAATTAATCTCCGCCCTCAAGATTTCCCTTATAAACTCCCTATCGTTCCTGTAATAGCCCCTGAGAATTCTCGCTGCCGTGTCTGGCCCTATGCCTCTTCCTGCAAGGGCTAGAAGAGCTTTTTTGCCATGATTGCGAACAAGCATTGCACTCTTAACAATCCTAGATACTTCTGCCCTTTCATCCTTGCTTAGTCTTTTCTTCCTCAGCAACGCAATCTTATCCCTATCCCTCGGGGGTATTGCGGCAATCATTACCGAGCCACACTTCATACATCTCGGTGTGCTGGGAGCGCTTCCAACAGTGTACCTGCGCGCAGTGCAGCACCTTGTGCATACTAAGATTAGCACTTGATTTTCCAGCCTTTTCTTCACCGCATCCAAGATAGGCCCCTCTAAGCGCCTTGGAAAAACAACCTCCGCCCTCGTATCATAGCCTGCCATACCAATCGGGCTGATCTTTGACCGCACTACCTTAATATCCTCTGCACATATCCTGCGCACAACGTTTTTCGTGCTTTCAATATCCATATAGTTCCAGATATAACGCTGAATCGCCTCTTCGAAAACCACAGAATCTCTGTATAAATCGATTATCTTGTCAATATTATGAATAACAGCATCCTTTCTTATTATTCCGAACTTTCTTGCCACATGCACAAAGTTCCACTTAAAGGCTGAAGACGTGGCTACGGCTCTTTTTACAATCTCAGCCACAGCGTCCTCCGCCAGGGATAAAATGGCATCATAGACCATGTCGGAAAATCCTTTTCTAAGCCCAGATATCAGTATTATACGGTAAGGGTCGCATCTGACGGCTACTGTCTCACCAATCCTAGCACTAAGCAATGTTCCAAGGATTTTCCCAAGGGTTTCATTAGTCCTGCTACCAAAGCATGCGTTTATCACCACGCGTTCTCCATCGTCCTCGACAACAATTTCTCTATCAGTTGCTATTGGGAAAGGCTTTTGCCCCTCAATATATTCAATGATTTTATCCTTCGCCCTCTCAGTCAGGGGATAGTTTTTAAGTACATCATAATTTCCATCATAAATGTCCCTCCTTAGTTTTCCAACCTCCTGTGCAACCTCAAAGGGAACGGGTATTTCCTCACCAATCCACTGCGGAACAGTGCCAGGCTCTCTTGCAGGCTCAACAGTTATGTTATCCCCAACACCGACCACACGCCAAGTTCTGCCCCCTATTATTATATAAGAGCCCTCTGAAACGTAAGAGACGACAAAGTCCTCATCAAGAACGCCTACAGTTCTACCTGTGACAACATCGTGAACCTCGTACATTTTTTCGTCTGGAATCATTGATATATTATTATAGAAATACTCGTACGTTTTCCTGCCACTTCGCTCTCGCCGAAGAAGACCAGCACTTGCAAGCATATCGCAGACTCTCCTGAAAGCATCCTTAGAAAGATTACGGAAAGTATGCGAACTTCTAAGAATATGAAAAGCGTCGGTCAAGTCCCTGCATTCCGCAATACTCATGGCGGCGATTTGATTTGCAAGCACTGTGAGCGGGCAGGCCCTTTGCACACAATCCTCAATCTCGCCCTCTAGCGCCCTCCTTGCAATAACCGCTGCCTCCATAAGGTCATCAGGGTTTGTTGCGATGATCATGCCCCTTGATACCTCATTTAGCCTGTGGCCAGCCCTGCCAAGGCGCTGCACAAGCCTTGACACCTGCCTTGGAGAATTATACTGTATAACATAGTCTGCATGACCTACATCTATGCCTAACTCCAGTGATGAAGTGCATATAATTGCCTTTAACTCTCCGTTCTTAAAGCGGTTCTCAACATCCACTCTTATGTCCTTGGATAAAGAGCCATGATGGACAGCAATAGGTACATCGCCGAATATTGCGGAGTACTTAGCCCCGAGCACCTCCGCAGTATCCCTCGTGTTCACAAAAAACAGTGTGGCTTTATGGGAAAGTATGGTGTCAAGGCACATTCGCATCGCGCACAGGTCTTCAGCCCTCACCTCTGATGCGCATCCCATCTCTTCATCATCCTGCATAACGTCCGGGTAATCAACAAATACTTCCATTTTTTTCTGACCAGCAACGTCTATAATTACAACGTCATCGCCGAGAAATTTGGAGACATCAGCGGCATTTCCTATCGTGGCTGAGAGCCCAATCTTTTGCACATGACGCCCTATATAGTGTTCAAGCCTAGCAATGGCTACAGATAATTGGGCACCGCGCTCGCTCCCAAATAATTCATGCACCTCGTCCACCACGAGGTATTTCACTTTTTTCAAACCTTCTCGCAACCTTTTACCAGTAAAAAGTATCTGAAATGTTTCAGGTGTTGTTATTAGGAGCTGGGGAAGCATCATGCTCTGCCTAATCCTCTCCCTCTTACTCGTATCGCCATGGCGTACCGCCATTGTTATCCCAAGTTCTGAGGAAAAGTACTCAAGCCTTCTAATAAGGTCCCTGTTTAGGGCGCGTAGCGGTGTTATGTAGAGGGCAAGTATTCCATCACCACCATCGCACATTATTTTATGAAATATTGGAAGCATAACTGCTTCAGTCTTTCCACTCCCTGTAGGGGCAATTATGAGCACGTTTTTTCCTGAGAGCACAGGCTCAATAGCCATTATCTGTGGTGGTGTTAATTCTTTCCACCCTTTCTTTTCTAAGGCTCGCAGAATTTTCGGGTGGAGAGGAGTACTCATCATCTCATTTACTCATGCACGCACTTATAGTTAAGTTTTTCCAAGGCATTGTGGTACCTCTAATCTTTTTATAGGTGCATGATATTTAGGGAAGACATGAAGGTAGCATTTGCATGTGAAAACAATAACGGTATTGAGAGCAAAATAGCGGCGCATTTTGGCAGGTGCCCCTACTATATAATAGTCGATATCGAAGGTGGAGAGGTTAAAGGGGTTCGAGCCGTTGAAAACCCCATTGCTGGAGGGCATGAGCCCGGATATTTGCCCAACTATCTCGCAGGCATGGGTGTGAAAAAAGTTGTTGCTGGAGGCATGGGTCCAAGGGCTGTTGAGTGGTTCTCAAGACTTGGAATTGAGACTGTGGTCGAAATGTCTTGCACTGTAAAAGAGGTGCTGGCAAGAATCGTAGGGAAATGAGGACACGAGTTCTCATAGCTGGTGCAGGAGCACTGGGCAGTGTAATAGGTGCACTATTGAGCAAGAACGCCCACGTTACATTGCTTGGTCGTAAATGGCACATAGACGCTATAAACAAAAAGGGATTACAAATAACTGGTGTGAGGAATTTTGTTGTCAACATCCGCGCCGTACATGATGTTAATCTTTTGGAGAAAGAGTATGACTATATTTTTGTGACTGTAAAGGCTTACGATACTGAGAATATAGCAATAGAAATGAAAGAGGCAGGAATATTGGCAAAGGGACTGGTATCCTTCCAGAACGGTGTGGGAAACCTTGAAGTTTTATCTCAATATTTTGCAGACCTGGCAATTATCGGTGCGGTTACAACAATGGGTGCAAACGTTATTGGACCGGGAATTGTAGAGTGCGCTGGCATCGGTGATACGTATATTGGTGCGTGGTCAAGGTGCTCTAACGCGATTTTGCATGACTTGCACACCCTTCTAACTTCCTCCGCAATACCCGCGCAAATTGTTGATGATATTGAGATAAAAATCTGGGAGAAGTGCGCCATAAACTCGTGCATAAATCCTTTAACAGCCATATTTGGCATCAAGAACGGAGAGTTGTTAAAGAATAAATCTTTACTCAAACTAATGCAGATTGTTGCAATGGAGTGGGGAGAAGTATGCAGGAAGGCTGGGAT
>QMTG01000034.1 GCA_003649915.1 Thermoplasmata archaeon | reverse complement strand
TTGAACCCGCGCCCTCCTGCTTGCAAAGCAGGCGATCTTCCGGGCTGATCTATGGGCCCATATCCTTCTATCATAGATATTCTGGGATTAATTTTTTTCGATTATCGCTTTTTAGTGCCTCATCTATTATCAATACGAAACAGTTTAATGCTTGAACGCCATTACGGGCTGTATGATTAAGTGGTTTGAGTTTACATCAATAGAGGCTGAGCGTTTTGCCAAGCACGGTGAGGTCATAAAAAATGTAAGGATAGACCATAACAGCACGATAACCTCCATTAGCAAGGTGAACGAGAGCGATGTTGAGGTTCATTATCGCTTCACAATAAACTATGGGGGCTTTGGCATAATAAAGATTGAGGGCATGATTGTGTATCAGGGCGATGCGGACAACGTTTATCAGACTTGGCGAAAGAGCGGACAGTTACCCGATGATGTGGCGACCGAGATACACACAACCATAATAAACAATTGCATACCGGAGGCAATGATGCTGTCCCGTGATTTGCGCCTACCCCCACCGCTTCCTCTTCCAAAGGTTGAGTTTAAAAGGGGCAAAAAAGCTGTTTTCGGACCTGAGGTTGCATGAAGCAGGCATTGAATAATATTAGATGGTGTGCGACGCTTGCCCTTCTACTGGAAGCATCGTCATTTAAGCCTGGAAATGTATCACCTTATTTTGAGCGAGAGGAGCGATTCGAACATTATTTGGCGTCCTCCGTTGCAATAGGGGATCTGCTAAGCCTAGCCAAAGATTTGAGTGTTGGCGAACTTGTGTACAAGGCGACAAAAAGAATGCTTGAGGTGCAGAGGGGCGGTAATACGCATCTAGGAGCAATAATTCTCATAGCCCCCCTGGCAAAGGCATACGCATCGCTTGGAAGGAGAGTATCAATTGCATCATTCAGGCAAGAAGTTGAAGAGGTTATAGCAAGGGCTGATTACAGAGACTCCCTATACTACTACGAAGCAATAAGGATAGCCAAGCCTGCTGGGCTAACAGATGTTGAGCGCCTTGATGTGCGAAATAAAGGCACAAGGACGCAGATAATTCGGGGCAAGATACCATTGCTTGAATTCATGAAGCCTGGCGCCACTAGCCCCTATATAAATCTGGTGTGCTATGAGTATGTTACTGGCTATCAAATATCATTCGAGGATTCCCTACCATTATTTTTGCAGATGCTGGATAAGTTTGAAAGCATAAGGAGGGCTGTTACAGCGCTTTCGGTGCATCTTTTAGCCCGATATCTCGATAACATGATTATTGGGCTCTTTGGGAAGAGTTTTGCAGAAGAGTTGCAAAGAAAGGCTATAGAAGCGTTGGCAGATGGTGATGAAATGCGTGCTGCTGGAAAACTGCACAATTTCTTGAGCGCAAATAAAGCAAACCCAGGTGCAATTGCAGACATTGTTGCATCTACCCTTTTCATATATCTCCTAATGGAGGCACCCCCGATATGATAAGGGTATGCATTGTTAATACCACCAACCCTGCGAGTGCAAAACCAAATTCATCAACAATGACCGCGTACTTTGGCGATAATATCGTTCTTGAGGCTTATGAGGGGTCAAACACGTACGAGTATTTTGAGGCAAATACCAAATTCTCAATATCGGGTGCAAGCATGCATACAGCGGTGATTGCTGCTCTTAAAGGATACGGAAGCAAGGAAGCAGAGTTTCCCGAGGAGCGATATGAGTATCTCGGCGCCGTACCATACCTAGCAAATACCCCAAGCATAATATGCCGTGCATCGGATAAAATACGCGTGGTTAAAGCGGATATTATTGGACTTGCAAAGATAATAATTATTAGAGCAGCGGTTGAAAAATTCGTTTGCTGTGAGGAGCAAAAACTACATATTTGGGCATCAAAAAACTGTGTAGCAATGAGCCCAGACTTGTATGCTGCATCCTATACCACAAAAATAATTGCATCCCTACGCAAAAAAAGACTTGCACCTGCCCTCCACTACTGGGACCTCCTCAAAAATATTGCTGAAAAATGCAAGCCTACTACTAAAAAAGAGATAAACAGATGCTTTAAAAACAACGAAATCGACCTGTACTTGGGATGATTTTTGTGGTAGGTGCCCTATCGCATCCAAATCAACGTTTTCATCATCCAGCCTCTATAATAATAGAATATTCTGCTTGCAATGGCGTATTTTATGATGCAAAGGTTTAATCATGCTCGAGAAAAGTAAAACCACAGCAATCCTGCAAACTAATAAAGGCATCATGGGTAAGATGTGTTTTAGGCATGTGTTGGGTGTTGCACACACACTTAGTGCACCTAGAAAAACTAAGTTTGTGGAAGAAGAATAATCTGAATGGTCTAATAATCACCTTATGTGCTCCAGCGCAAATGACCCTATCTGCAAGCCCTGTTTGCTGTGAGTGTATCTTATCCATTCCCTAGACTGCGCATCACATATTCCGCGAACTCTCAGAAAACTCTTGTTTTGCTCAACCTTAAACTCAATAAACCCATCCATTAAGTGCCCAATCATCTGAATCTCTGTCTCACTGTGCATGCCCTTCTCTATGGCATAGAGTGATACGGCTTTGTCCCTCTTCCTTTTTCCTGTGAAAGGCTGCAAAAACTTGAATAACGTCTGCGGGTCTAGATATGCGATTAGTGTGGAAACGGACCTGAATATTAGCCTGTAGTACTCGTGCTTTTCCCTCAGTTTTGTACCTATCTCGTCAACAACCTTTAATATAGTTTTATGGTCAGTCGGGTCGCTTATATATATGGTATAGGGGTCTTCCTCAACCGCTCCTATGCTGTGAGAATAAGTATCTATGTAATAAACGAGTTCCATTTTCTCGTACTCTGGAAACCCTGAGAGCACAAACATCATCTCATCCCTGAACTCCTCGGGTGTTTTATCTGTGAGAACAATAACTGCAGGGATGCCCTTCTTTAGCCCCTCAGCAATAAAAACATTCATTAGCGTTTCTTTGCCGACAAACGGTGGCCCATAAAGGGCTACGTTTGATCCGAACGGTATGCCACCGTAAAGCAAATCATCAAGCCTTGGCGTGCCTGTCTTAACCTTTTTAATGCTCAACTCCATCTTTCTCTCTTCTTCTCTAGCCTCAATTTCCTCACCAATGAGCGCTCTTTCCCTTAGCCTCAACTCCTCCTCTTTTGCTCTCAGATATTCCTCTTTTGCCCTCAACTCCTCCTCTTTTTTCGCAATCTCCGCCTTCAATTCCTCAATCTTTCTCTGAGCATCAAGCATTTCTAGGCTTCCAGCCTCTGCCTTTGCCGCCTCAAACTTTTTCATTTCCTCAAGAAGTCTCTGCTCCCTGTATATAAGGTCCTCCTCCCTCCTGAGCAACTCCTCCTCCTTATACTTCAGTGGCTCCTTGAGTTTTTTGAGTTCATCTTCCTTGAACCTGAGTTCCTCCTTCAGCCTTTCAATTTCTTTCTCTCGCAATGCCAACGACTTCTCCTTAATCTCAAGTTCACGCTCCTTCCTCCTGAGTTCCTCCTCAAGTTCTTCATTACTCATTGGTCCTCTCTCAAGCTTCTCATGAAGCGCTCTATTCTCGACCTCAAGTTCGTCAATCTTTGCCTGTAATTCCATGATTTGATTGTGCAGTTTCTCAATCTCCTTTATATACTTCTCTTCAAGTTCTTCAATCTTGATTGAACTCCTCCCTTCACCCGCCTTCCTCATCTCAGCCTCGCGCTTTCTCAACTCTTCCTCCTTTTCCATGAGTTCCAATTCCTTTTTCTTCAGTTCCTGAACATCTGGCGGGAGAGCGTTTATTGCCTCGTTGAGTTTTTTCTTCAACTCTTCTATAATCCTATCCTTCTCCTCCAATGCTTCCTCAACCCCTTCGCCACCCATGCCCTCACCGCTCTGCCCTTTCATGTATTTTATGACCGCAATGCTTCCTCTTTTCACCTCCTCAAGTTCCTCTTCCATCTCTTCCAGCCTTTTCTGCAAAACCTCAATTCTATTCTTTAACTCAATATTCTCGTCAACGAGAGATTTTACATCAAAGTCCTCAGCACTTACCTTGCCTATAAGTTCTTCCAGCCTTTCCCTAAGCCTCTTATTCTCCTCAATAAGTTCGTTTATCTCCCTCTCCCTCTCCTTAATCTCCCTCTCTTTCCTAACAATCTCGGCAAGATCTTCCTTGGAAAGTTCTCCAACAGTTGTCGTTTCCTCACCACTTAGCCACACATCTAACGCGCTCTCATCACCTCTCAACCACTCCTCGAGAAGTTTAACGTCCTCCCCCACTTCCTCAGTGTCCTCCGCTGCCGCTCCATCATCAAGCACAACTTCCTCACCACTCAGCCACTTCTCCAGAACATCATCTCCTGCCTCACCTCTAAGCCACATTTCCAGTGCGATCTCATCGCCGCTTTTTTTCTCATCGCCTCTATGAAGCGTGCTGTAAATCTTCTGTGCAGTCTTCTCCCCTATACCTTCTATGCTTTCTAGGTCTTCAAGCCCTGCTTTTTTAAGGTCATCAATTGATTTATACCCTGCACGATACAGGCTTTTAGCCTTGGTTTTTCCGATGCCAAAGTAATGTTGAAACTCGGTCGTAACTCTCTCCATCTCAGCTTTATCTACGTATCTATACGGTGTGCCACACCTCTCGCACACACTTCCCTTAGGGTCCACGGCAGCACCGCACACAGAGCATACAGGCTCGTATATTTCAACAACCTGCTCGTTATTTGCGAGTGTTCCACCCTTTTCTCCATCTTTTACCATGGGGCTCAATCCCCATCATTACCCACTTCATTAACAATAATGTCCTCACCATACTTAAATTTGAGGGCTGCTGACACAAGCCCAAGGTAGAGCGGTGCAGGCTTAAAGGGGCGCGACTTAAACTCTGGGTGGAACTGAGACGCAACAAAGAAAATGTTTGAAGGAAGTTCTAACACCTCCATAAGCCCCCGATCTTTTGACCTGCCAACGAACCTGAGTCCTTTCCTCTCGAGCACATCAACATACTCATTATTAACCTCATACCTGTGCCTGTGCCTTTCGCTTATTACTTTTTTCCCGTAGAGTTTATACACAAGACTGTTCTCATCAAGCACTATATCGGAAGCGCCTAGCCTCATCGTTGCCCCCATGAATTTTATGTCCCTCTGCTCGGGAAGAAGGTCAACAACAGGATGTGGGGTGTTTTCGTCAAACTCCGTGCTGTTAGCGCCCTCCATGCCGCATACGTTTCTTGCATACTCCACAACAGTTAGTTGAAAGCCCAGGCATATTCCGAGAAAGGGCACGTTATTCTCTCTAGCATACCTTATTGCCATGATTTTCCCCTCAGTACCCCTCTTCCCAAAACCGCCAGGCACTATTATTCCGTGCACGTCAGGGATTGAAGCACCCCCTTCCAAGTCTTCAGCCTCAACCCACACAATATCCACACCAGTCCTGAGCTTCGCACCAGCATGGGTAAGTGCTTCTTTGTGGCTTATATAGGAATCATGAAGGTACGTGTACTTTCCAACAATTGCTATACGCACCCTATACTTCGGGTTCTTAATCCTTTCAACAAACTCTCGCCACAAACTAAGATCTCCATTCTTAGGCTGCAATTTCATCTTCTTTATCAGGTAGTTTGTCAATCCCTGCCTTTCAAATACAAGGGGCACTTCGTATATCGTACTCACGTTCGGATTGCTAATCACTGCGTCAATTGGCACATCACAGAACAGTGCAATCTTTTTCTTAATATCGTAGAGCAATTCCTCCTCACACCTTCCAACAATTATATCAGGGCTTATTCCTATCTCTCGCAACTCTTTGACCGAGTGCTGAGTGGGCTTGGTCTTTTGCTCTCCAACCACGCTAATTTTTGGCACAAGGGTTGTATGCACAAAAACACAGTTCTCATTTCCCCCAACCTCTCGGTGCAGCTGTCGCAGTGCTTCAAGGAAAGGCATGGATTCAATATCACCCACCGTCCCTCCAACCTCCACAATCGTGACCTCAGCCCCGCTCTCTTTTGCCACCTTTCTTATTCTGCGCTTTATCTCGTTGGTTATGTGAGGTATGACCTGCACAGTCGCGCCCAAATAATCCCCTCTCCTCTCCCTTTCTATTACCTCCCTGTACACCTTTCCCGTAGTTATATTGTGCTCGCTGGTCAGGCTGCAGTCAAGAAACCTTTCATAGTGGCCGAGGTCTAGGTCGGTCTCCCCTCCATCATCCAGCACAAAAACCTCCCCATGTTGGTAGGGATTCATGGTGCCAGCGTCGCAGTTTATGTAAGGGTCAATCTTTATCGCTGTGGTCTCAATCCCGCGAAGTTTGAGCAAAAGCCCAATAGAAGCGGCAGTTATGCCCTTACCCAACCCAGATAAAACTCCACCAGTCACTATCACGAACTTCATCTATTCTCACAGTGCCACCCTATAAACGCAGGAGCCTATAAACCTTTTTCTCCAACCGTGCTTAAATCATAGGCGTAATACAAATGCACAGTCGCAATTTTAATGTATTACCTTCCAAAATACTCCCCCGATGGATAACAGCAAATTCTACCTATGCTCAGCAGTGCTTCTGGCATCATCTTACCTTTCTCTTTACGGTAGTCTAAGGCATAGCCACTGGATAATATGGGCAATAGGGATAGTTATCGCTCTAGGCATAATCTATGTTTTTTATCCGCACTCCTGGAGGTATGTGATAAATTACAGCCTAATATATTCATCATCATATTCTTCAATACTATTCATATTTCTGCTTGCGGAAAGGCACAAACTTTTCATACTCTTAGGAGCGCTTTCGGCAATATTTTCAATATATGTCGCAATAAAAACTCTTCAAGAGGTTGTGATTAAAAGAAACGAGGTCTCAGACATCCAATATATATCAACGGGGCTATGGTCTCTCTCCCTACTATTATTTATCATATTCTCTGCCTCATCGGCATATTCGTGGGTAAAATGGGCGCTTGCTGCAAGTCCAATAACTCCCTACATAGTTTTTGAGGGCATTTTAATAGCGCTAATCCCCTATATGCTATATATTCCTGAAAAAATACTTTCCCTTTATCATCCTGACGCCCTTATCGCAGAAATGCTCATCAACTGCCCAAATTGCGGTGTGCCCCTAATAACTGTGCAGGGCACTTGCCCTCATTGCGGCGCAAAGCGCGATTTTTACTATTGTGATTCAGGAGAAGAGCACTTTGTTAAATGCCCTTATTGCAGCGGAATAACGAACGCTAATGCACAAAAGTGCGAACACTGCGGGGAAAAACTGGAAATCCTTTGCAAAGTTTGCGGAAGGAGGGCGACGGCATCGGAGTATTTGCGCACTGCACAATAGTCATCCTATACCCTTCGGCACCTTCAACCTTATAATCCCGGGCAAAACCTCCTCTATCACATTCCTTCTAATAAGGGAGTCTATAATCTCATCAATTATTGAGTGCTTAATCCCTCTTGCAGTGGCGGCGTCAAGTATGTCCCTGTAATTTATTTCGCTCTCTGACCCCATCTCTTGAAGTATTTCCAATATTATTTTTTCTTCCTCGTAACTCTCCTCAAATACCTCCTCACCCTCACGCCCCACCAGCATGAACCTGAGAGCGTCTGCAACAATCGCCCTATACCTGCTCAGGTCAACCCTTCCATAAATATCTAGTGCTTTAACCACACCCCTTGCCAGTCTTGATGGAATGCCTGCAGATACAAGGGAGGCAGGCTCTGTAGCATTAATATCCATTGCCATTTCCATGGCTTCAATCCTTTGCAATGTATCCTGTGCCGCCCTAAGTGTCCATCTATCCCTCACCCACCTATCCGCAATCCTGACCCTTTCCGCCCTCACGGAGAGGTAGAGCGTTTCCTCATCGGGGGAGTAAACCCGACACTTGCCCACAACCGCCAAATACGAGGGTATCTCAGCACTGCCGAGTACTTTGGAAGCCTCTGGTTGAAACCTGCCAGCGGAGATATAATAAACTCCTGTAGGATCCGAAAGCCTGCCCCTATAAAGACCGCCATCCTCACCCACTTCTTCTCTATCCACGAGTATTCCAACGATAAAAAGACGGTTTACGAGGGCGCCCAACGGAGTAAGCACATACGTTGGTTCCTTATCACTCCCCCCGCGTACGACGTGATATGAGGCGTTGTACTCAGAAGCAAAAACCCTCCAAGCAACCTCACGCCTCACAGAACCACCCCCAGCCTTGATAGTACCTCCCTCGCCTCCTTTTCGCACCCGCCAGCCATGATCTCGGCATCGGATGCTACAAGCATTAGGCCAAACTCATCCTTCGTTATGTTTCCCCGAACTCTTAGTTCTGTGGCAAAAAGCCCCCTAACCCTATCTTCAACAATCTTTTCACAATTATCTATTGATGTGCACTGTTCAAGCCTTATTCCAACGATTTTTTCGGTCAACTCCCTGCCAAGTACAAGGGTGGCACAGCCAGTCCCATCATCAATTACAGCCTTAATCCTCATGTCCAAGACGCCATCAACGCTGCCATGAACAGGGCATTTATTCTCGCTAATAACTCTATCGCATACAGGGCAGCGGCGAATTATCCCGCTCCCCCTCTTTATATCAACTATGAACCCCTCAACTACAGCATCCGCAGCACCACCAACGTCCTCCACCCAACCCAGCCGTACCCTGTTCTGCGCCACACTCAAGTCCTCGGTGAGCACCTCTAGGGGCATGCCCACATCTATATTTATCTGGGGTATGCCTTTCCATGAGGTCACATACGCGTCCTCGACAAGAACAACGTCCCCCTCATTTATGCCCATGTCCGCCCATACGGAGAGCAATACCTTCCCGGTCTCGTCCCCTGCTATTCCTGAGAAAACAACCTTTTCTTCCCCATTAACCTTTATCCTCCTTTCCCCAAGACTGAGAACGCGAAACTTTGTGCACACTCCCGACATTCCAGCCCTTAGGTCGCGCAATTTCACCCTCTTGCCCGCTACAGGTGCAGGAAGCGCGCTATCGTCTTCCTTGACAATAACCGCTCTCTCCCCAATATTGAGTTCAACATTCCCCCTCCATCTTCGCGTGTAAGCGTTTATCACCCTTATAACATCCCCTGCCTTGTAATTGAAGTTTTCATCCCATGCTGTAAACCTCATCGTTGCTGTGTTATCCGTCATTATTCCGTGGAATATTTTTCTCGACCTGCCATCAATCTCAACAACCTTATCCCAGATCTTTAAAATTTTTCCAATAACGTTAACACTGGTCTCATTACCACCGAGTTCGCTCAACTTTTTCTCAACACCACCCCCGCTCTTTCTCAACTCCCAAGGGTTACCACCGAACTTCTTTATCACGATTTTTTTAACCTCAAACATTGAGAGCTCTGGGAACCTCTCCATCAACTTTTTCATACTCTCCAGAACCTTATCTCTTTCCGCAGAATCCCCAAGCACACCCATAACCTCATCCAGATGCGTCTCCAAATTATTCTCAGGTTTTTCCAAGCATACCACGCCTCCAATTCCTCCAACGTGGAGGTTTTTAAACCGTCACGCAAGTATAATGCGCTCATGGGATTTAATCCTATTCATCCCTCGAGCCGAAATATGGTGTGCTTCTACGCCATTAAACATACCTTTTTGCGCGTACCAAATGGCGTATTGGTATCCAACATCACAGTTGGATAAAGGTTCGCGTTTAATTTATACACAGAGCAAAAAACTTAACATTTCTAGTTAGTTATATCAATATTTGTCCTCTATTACTAATTTACTAACCGAAAGAAATATATATGGCCACGATAATAT
>QMTG01000033.1 GCA_003649915.1 Thermoplasmata archaeon | reverse complement strand
TTAAAGCACCTCCCTTATTTTGCTCTCCAGAACCTGTGAGGGGTCAAACCCCTCTAGGCGCAGGTAGAAGGATGCAACATCCACAAGAGCACGCATAGGCACAAGCCCTATTATTTCGGAGCCTGCAATTGCCACACCATACCTCTCTGCCTCTGCTTTAATTAACTCAAAGACCCTGTAAATTGGTGTTTTTTCATAGTTTGTAAGGTTCATTGAAACCTGAACCATCCCCCTTTCTTTTATTTCAAATCCCATGGCTTTAACGTATCTAAAGCCGCCGTTCCTGAACCTGACTGCACGGGCGATTTTTTTGGCAATCTCAATATCTGTTGTACGCAGGTTCACATTAAAAGCTATGAGCGGCATTCTTGCTCCAACAGCAGTTGCGCCAGCAGTGGGGTGCATTTTTGCAGGGCCAAAGTCCGGTTTTCTTTCTGGGTTTGTTTCTATTTCTTCCTTTAACCCCTCATACTGTCCCCTTCTTATATTTGCAAGGTCCCTTCTATCAGGTCTCGTAGCAGCCTCTTCGTACAAATAAACTGGTATTTGTAATTCCTCCCCAATTCTTCTTCCAACATCTCTCGCAATTTCCACACACTCCTCCATACTCACCCCCTCTATCGGAACGAAAGGTATGACGTCTGTCGCCCCTATCCTCGGATGTTCTCCTCTGTGTTTATTCATATCTATGAGTTCTGCTGCCTTCTTTGTTGCCCTAAAGGCTGCCTCCTTTACTCCCTCAGGTCCACCTATGAATGTTATAACGCTTCTATTGTGGTCAGGGTCCATCTCTCTGTCCAAGAGGCGAACACCCTCAACGCTCAAAATCTCGCTCACTATCGCATCAACTACTTCCTTTCTCCTCCCCTCGCTAAAGTTTGGCACACATTCTACTATTTTCATAAACATCACCGGACTGGGTAGTGTTCCCCAAGTTTTTAAAAATTTTGTAGAGAGCAATACTCATACTAGAATATCATATCAAGGCATTCTTTCTCACCATTGAGCCAAACATATGTTCAATTAAAAAATTATTGAGGAAATCTAAATACAAAAAGGTTATTTGGGAGGCGGAACATGTGAAACGTGCGGATGCAAAAATTCAAAGGTGAGGAATATTGATGCTGATGGGCTATGATGGGTGCTAAAGCCTAGAAATAGAAGTGTTAGAGGAAAGAAATAATAACAATTGTCTGAAATTGCGGCGACGGGCTTAAATATGAAAATTACTATGTGGTGTAACGATGATTGAAACGAAAAAAATAGGTAAATTTCAAATTGACGAAATATACTGTGGAGATGCCTTACAGTTAATGAAAGACATACCCCCAGAATCTATAGATTTAATTGTAACAGATCCACCTTTCGCCATTGATTTTAAAGCAAAACGTAATAATTACAATAGGACTCAGGAGAGGGTTCTTGAAGGTTATAATGAGATTCCCAAAGAAAAATATTATGATTTTACAGTAAATTGGATGAAGGAAGCATATCGTATTTTGAAAAAGACTGGAAGTATGTATGTTTTCTCCGGGTGGACAAATCTAAAAGATATTCTTAATGCAATAGATGATGCGGGATTCATAACAATAAATCATCTAATATGGAAATATCAATTTGGAGTTTTTACAAAAAGAAAATATGTTACAAGTCATTATCATATTCTTTTTGTGGTTAAAGACGAGAAAAAATATAAGTTTAATAAAGTTGAGCATTACCCAGAAGATGTATGGATAATTAATAGGGAGTATTGGACAGGAAAAATCAAAACCCCAACAAAATTACCTGTGGAACTAGTAAAAAAGATCCTTCTGTTTAGTAGTAATGAGGGAGACATAGTCCTTGATCCTTTTTTGGGTTCAGGTACGGTAGCGGTGGTAGCTAAAATGTTGGGAAGACACTATTTAGGGTTTGAAATAGTCCCTGAGTACTATGAGTTTGCTAAAGAGAGGATATCTAAAGTCCAAATGAGCTTATTTAAGTGGGTTAATGGTGAAAAATGGAGCGATAAAAATGATTGATTGGGAAATCCTTTTAGACATTGCAAAGAGATTAGCGGAGATCGGAAGCCAAGAAAGAGAGATACCACCTGTTTTTGAAGTAGAGCCATTCAAACATTACTTTAAAAAGGATGGAACTTTAAAATATGGTGAACTTGATGAATATGATGGTAAATTCGCAAGGCGGGAAATATTGACCAGATATTTATTAGTAAACGTTGTACTAGATCAAGGCCCAGATATAATTGGGGTGAGGGAATTACTTAAGAACGTAACGACTAGTTTATACAGACAGGAAATTAGAATATTTCACAGGCCATTAGATTTCTTTAAAGAGTTAGGCATTTCGATTGATGAAATATTATCTAAACATGAATCAATTAAAGAAATACGGGCAGAGGATTGGGCTAGAGAGAACAAATCATCACCCAGCAGATATAATTTATTTTTTGCCCAGTCTATGCGCGGTATAATATCAACCAAGCAGGTATTAGATTATGCAATTCATAGGTGGGGTGTGCCTTTATGTGTTCCATTACTATTAGAGAAAGATTTAGAATCACAACATAAGATCTCTCCGCAGCCTTTAATCGACTATATAGAATCATATTCATCTGCTGAAATCATGGCCCAACAATTAAAAGATAATGAAAGATACGGTCTCGGAAGTGCTATTGGTGATAAGGCCTGCCATTTATTTGCTAAATTATATGTTAGCATTTTTAGACTTGTAAAGCATAAAACAGAGGATAATGGATGGACGGGTTTCTCCTATGAAGTCCCTTTCGATAGTAACGCTGGACGTGTTTTATTTAGAACAGGCTTCCTTCTCGAATTAGCATCTTTAATGGACTACGAAAATTGGAATGTAATTCAAAAAGGAAAGGGTAAAGGTGGGGTTGATTATATACGGGTGACTAATATTCGAGATAAAAAGGCAACGGGAATTCCTCATAATTCAGAGATTTTCAATGACTATCTATATGTAGTGCAAGAATATCTAAAAATGGGGAAACCTAGGGCTGTAAAAATACAAAGAGTCCCAAACCTCCTCATTTATAAATTACATCAAGATGGGTATAAGTACTCGGTAGCTGATTTTGATGATGGTCTCATGTATGTAGGTACCAATTATTGTTACAACCATGATGAACCTAAGTGTGAAGATTGCCCTCTCAACGATATATGTAGGGGGTATAATGAAGATGAGGAACTTATTAAAAAGTATAGAACATAGTATCATCGCCCACAATTCTCCGCTTCGCTTCGATGCTATCAAACTCAAACAACAAACGTGAATTTGGCTTGTAGCTTACAATCCTCACTCAAATTGCCTTCGGCACCTCAAATATCCGCTGAAATTTAATTGAAAGAAGAGGTAATAATTGTTTTAGAGATTGCATAAAACCCCTATGACCTTTTCTGTCTCACCCTCAAACTTCTGAGTCTATTGATAGCAAAGGCTAAATCTATACCCCTAAACTCTGCATAATGCCCGTTGGGAGTGCTGGACAGAGCATCGAGCCCTCTATTCTCAATATCGCTCATCACCTCATGAATCACCTCACGCATTGTGCGCCTTCCATCCATATATCTGACTGCATAGTATATTGCATCACCCAATGCACGTGTTTGATTTATATCCACGATTTGCTCTAGGGCTGTTATATCAATTTCATAATTTCCGAAAACTATGTGATGCTCATCTCTAGCCTTAATTTTCACCGCTTTTCTCCCCCTGCTCGGGTCAAAGCTGTCAGATAGTGGAATTCTTTCCACAATCTTTTCCATAGGGGTTGGTATTTCTCTTTTTCTCTCACCAACATAGTGCTCAGCTATTCTTTTTGCCTTTTCCGTAAAATCATGAGGCAGGTAATTAATCATGCATATAACACGGTCTGCGACCTCAAGGTAATCCCCGGAGCCTCCCATAACGAGTATTGTGGAAACTCCAAAGTTTTCGTATAGTTCTCTCACTCTATCAATGAATGGTGTTATTGGCTCATGATCCTTGGGAACAAGCTCCTGCATTTTGTGATCCCTTATCATAAAGTTTGTTGCTGATGTGTCCTCATCAATGAGGAGAACTGTTGCTCCTACCTCGATTGCCTCGACTATGTTTGCAGCCTGTGATGTGCTACCACTGGCGTTTTCCGTGCAAAACGCACTGGTATCCTTTCTCATTGGCAAATTTGCTATGAAGCCTGATATATCCACCTTCTCCACCCTCCTCCCATCCTCCGCCCTAACCTTAATTGCATTTCTGTCCGTGACAACAAATTCCCTACCATCTCCGGGTATGTGGTTGTAAACCCCCATGGCGATGGCATTAAGAAGGGTGGACTTGCCGTGATAACCGCCGCCAACAATGAGTGTTATTCCTTTTTTTATTCCCATCCCCAGTATTGTACCATGGTTGAGCGTTTCTACAGCGATCTCCATCGATTTAGGGGATTTGAATGGAACTGCTACACGTTTGTCTAGGGGCCTAGGATCTATACCGCTTGCTCTCGGAAGTATGGAGCCATTGGCTATAAAGGATACAAGACCAAGTTCTGGTAGTTTATGTCTTATATGGTCGGCATCCTCGCACACAGCAACATGCTCGTATACTCTTTGTTTATCCAGTGCACGGAAGTACATGGAACGTTCCACAATCTTTGGCAGGTCTTTGAGGAGCATATTGTACGCCTCATTGCCAAGGATGCTTCTTCCATGAGCGGGAAGGCCTGCCTCAAACCTCGCCTCAATAGTTCCATCCTTAATTACAAAGGTTGACCTTTCAAGAATCTCTTGGCCAGGCCTATCCATAATAATTAGTCCGCTGTTTCCCGTCCCCCTTCTCCTAGATATTTTCAAGGCGTTTTTGGAAAATTCTCTAGTTAAGTAGTCACAAAATGCTATTCTTCTGCTCCTCCCCCTGTAAATATCCTCAGGCACTCCACAAGTACGTATATCCATGAGTATTCTCATCTTAGTTGGCGACGCAAACGGGTCGCCTTGGACGTGGTCAATGACCAGCAAGTAATCCCCAAGGTCGTACACACCTTTTAGCGCCTTATACGCTTTGTATCCCTTCCCATCAATTCTTCGGAGTACTCTCTGCAAGTCCTCGGCAGACCTTATATCATTCGCGAACCTCATAACCAAACACCTTTGTGTGCCTTCAACTGGATACAGTATAAAATACTTTCAGCGCAACAACTTTATATCCATATATGCAATTATGCGCTCCCAATGAACTACAAGAATAAACTTGTACTTGCCCTAGATGTGCCCCATGCCGGGAGAGCATTTGATATCGCCAGGGAAGTTGGAGATGTTGTGGATGCAATAAAAGTCGGAAATCCCCTAGTTTTAAGCGCGGGCATGAACTTTGTGGAAATACTGTCGGAAATTGCTCCGATAATATGCGATTTCAAAGTTGCTGATGTCCCGCATGTTAATGCAATGATTGTGGAGGATGCTTTCACGCATTCCGCGAGCGCCGTCATAGTTCACGGTTTCATGGGAGAAGATTCTGTGAGGGCTGCTGTTGATAAGGCTAGAGAGTTCGGGGGCGAGGTTTATGTGGTGGTGGAGATGAGCAACCCCGGCGCTGTGCGTTTCATGCAGGGCATTGGTGAGGATATCGCAAAGATGGCTGTTGAAGTTGGTGCATCTGGGGTAATCGCACCAGGAACAAGACCTGAGAGAATAAGGGTTTATAGAAAAATAGTGGGTGATAGATATATACTGTCGCCAGGCGTTGGTGCACAAGGCGGCTCAGCAATAAACGCAATAAAGGCAGGAGCAACTGCGGTCATCGTGGGGCGCTCAATATACAATTCTCAGTGCCCGAGAACTGCTGCTGAGAGGCTAGTTGAGGAAATATATAAAAATCTTGGCTAGGTATGTGATAGCAAACAGCAGATAATCAAAAGCGAGGCCTGGTCCAACGAATTGCACGACTTTTTAATACAACAACACAATATCCAGCCCATGCTCTCGCTACGGGATAGGCGCATTGCGGATAAAATTGTAGATAAGATAAAATCCTTGGGCATGGGAATGAAAATCATGCATGTTTGTGGCACTCATCAAGACACCGTGGTAAAGCACGGACTTGACACGCTTCTCCTAAAATTGGGTATTGAGGTAAGGGAAGGACCTGGCTGTCCTGTGTGCGTTACAACAACAAGAGAGATTGAAGAGGCGCTTTATTTGGCAAGAAAGGGAAAAACTGTGGCGGTTTTTGGTGATATGTTGAGAGCGCCTGGTGAGCGTGATTCCCTAGCAACTATCAGGGCAAAGGGTGGTAGGGTTAGGGTGGTTTACAGTGTGGATGATGCTGTAAAGTATGCGAAGGAGAAGAAGGAGGACATAGTCTTCTTCGGTGTTGGATTTGAGACAACAGCACCCTCCGTTGCAGCAACAATACTGGATAGTCCTCCTGACAATTTTAGTGTTTTGAGTGTGCACAAACTAACACCACCCGCTACCGAGGCTGTACTAGCACTGGGCGAGATTGAACTGAACGGTGTTATTGACCCTGGCCATGTATCAACTGTTATAGGGTGGAAAGAGTGGGAACCGATAAGTAAGAAATTCAAGATTCCACAGGTGGTTGCAGGATTTGAGCCCTTGGATGTTTTAATGGCTGTGTACATGATCGGCAGGCAGATATCGGAGGGCAGAGCGGAAGTGGAGGTTGAGTATTCAAGAGCGGTGAAAGAGTACGGAAATGAGAGGGCAAAGAGAATTATGTACGAGGTTTTTGAAAAGAAAACTGGGGAGTGGCGCGGTCTTGGAAGGGTTGAAGAAAGCTCTCTTAGCATTAGAAAGAAATATGAGGACTGGGATGCTCGAAAGAAGTATGAGGATGTGCTTGCTGAGATTGCAGATAGAGAGTATAAGGACCCACCAGGCTGCAGGTGCGGTGATGTGATAAGGGGTGCAATTTATCCCTATGAATGCCCGCTTTTTGGCAGGACATGTACTCCATCACACCCAGTGGGGCCATGTATGGTTTCTTATGAGGGTGGGTGCGCAATCGAGTATAAGTATCATAGAATGGAAAGGGCGAAAAAGTGCGTGGTTTGAAAAAGGAATAAGAAAATGTGTTTAACACATTTAGCAAATTCTCGGCACAGGGTCTGCCACAGGTCTTTCAATAACCCTATCTCCACCAACCGATGTGCGCATAACCACATACCTAGCCTCGACATCATCGGCCACCTCACCAATAATACAGGAGTTCTTGCCAAGTTCATGCCTCTTAAGTTCGGCAAGAACATCCTCCGCCATCTCCTTCACACACCCAATCACTATTTTTCCCTCGTTTCCTACCTCGAGCGGGTCAATACCGAGCATTTCCGCAACCGCTCTCACATCCTCCCTTACAGGTATTTTCTCCTCGTACACTCTTATGCCAACACCAGATTTGTCCGCCCATTCATTGAGCACAGTGGCCAATCCACCCCTTGTCGGGTCTTTCATCGCAGTAATTCCACCAACAGCCAGCAGGTCTTCCACCAAGTTGTTCAATGGAGCAATATCACTTTTAAGTTCCCCTTCAAAGCCATATCCCTCCCGATGAGCCATAAGTGCTATACCATGGTCTCCAATTGTTCCCGATACTATTATGACATCACCTTTCGCCAATGTCGAATCCGTAATCCATTGATTTTCAAAATCCCTGAACTCCCTTATTGTCTCAATGTTTCTGTCTAAATACTTACTTCTCACACCAAAGGCTGACGTTGTGACAACCATTTCATCAACACCACCTTGCTCCACAACTTTTGTATCTCCAGTAACCACAGGAACACGTGCTTCGTTAGCAGCAAGCGCTACGGACTGCAGCACACGGTCAACAGTGCTGAGTGGTAGTCCCTCCTCCACAACAAGCGCTAAGGACAGTGCTATGGGCGTTGCTCCCATAACTGCAATATCGTTTACCGTACCACAAACTGCAAGTCTTCCTATATCTCCTCCCGGGAAAAATAACGGCTTTACTGTGTGGCTGTCAATTGTGAAAACAACATCACCAATTATTGCAGAATCGTCAAGAGCCTCTAACGGCACATCTCCAACCTTACCTCCCAAGTTTTTCAGCACATAGTTTCTTATGAACCATTCCATGTCCTCCCCACCAGCCCCGTGGCTTCTCTTCACAATATCGCTCATGGTGGGGCAAAACAAAAGGGAATAAATAACACTTTTCCCTTAGTATTTGGGATGAGGGTTAAAAAGTGGCTTGCATCCTCAGCATACACGTTTGAATTACCAAAGGGCTGTGTTTACTGCGCAGAGGGTAGAAAACTCGTGCTCTTAGTCACAGGACTGTGCCATTTCAACTGTTTTTATTGCCCGTTATCTGCGGAAAAAAGGGGAAAAGACGTGGTTTACGCTGATGAGATGCCCGTGAAGTCTGATGAGGATGTATTGCTCGAGGCTGAACTTATTGGCGCAAAGGGCACAGGAATAACAGGCGGTGACCCCCTTTTTGTTATTGAAAAATCTGTACATTATATCAAAATTTTAAAGGAGGTGTTTGGTACAGCCCATCATATTCATTTATATACCTCACAGACAGATGAGGATAAAATAAAAAGATTGGCGCATGCTGGGCTAGATGAGATAAGGTTTCATCCACCGCCACAAACCTGGGGGAAAATTTCGAACGATTACAAAAAAGCCATTAAATTATCACAAAAGTTGGGCTTATCCGCAGGCTTTGAGGTGCCCTCAATACCCGATATGAAAAAGCAGTTATTGTCCCTGATAAAAAGCGCTCAGGAAGTCGGTGCGGATTTCATAAACTTAAACGAACTCGAATTTTCTGAGACAAATGTTGCCGAGTTGAATAAAAGAGGCTACTCGGTAAAAGACGAAATCTCTGCCGCTGTGAAGGGAAGCGAGGAATTGGCTTATCAAATACTCAACATGGACTTCGATATACCAATACATTACTGCTCGGCATCTTTTAAGGATTCAATACAATTGCGAAGAAGAATAAAGAACAGGGCAAAGAGTGTTGCGAGACCTTACGACATAATAACGGATGACGGCACACTGCTGCGTGGTGTGATAGAGGAATGTAGTAAGGAGTATATGGCATATATTGCGAAGAGATACAAAATATCCCCTGAATATATAGAGTTTGATGAAAAGAGAAAGCGTATTCTTGTTGCACCATGGGTTCTTGAAGAAATATCAACCAATATACCATATCCCTGCTATCTTGTTGAAGAATACCCGACATGGGATGCTCTTGAGGTGGAGAGAGAGCCATTAAATGATGTTGCGTATAAAAAGGCAAAAATTATTATAAGCAACAAAAAATCACGCAGTACAAAACAATTATAAAAAAGACAATTGATTAAAACTCACTTATAGGGCACTCTCATTCTCCTGCCACAGTTTTTGCATAAAATTGTTATTTTCTTCCTTTTTAGCCTGTAAACAGCATTATAACCTGGTATTAGAAAAGAGCAGCATTTCTTACACACATTCCTTTTGAACTTTCTGGGCAACGACACATTATACTTCATTCCTATTTTTCTGGCAAGGAAAACGTATCTTCTAGCCCTTTCAAAATTATGGGATAGTGCTTCATCATGGGCTAAGGACAACAATATTAGCATCCTTTCCCTTGCTATTTCCGCCCATTTCTTTCTTTTAACCCTCCACATGCTTTTTCGCATACATATATCAACCAATCTTTGCAATTTAAACTTTTTGAGCCGATAATTGCTCAAATTTTTCATACCAAATACAAACATTATGCTTTAATATCGTATAATTTGTTTTAACATAACAACAAATTTATATAGGAAAATGTTAATACTTATTTTTGCTATTAAAGGAAGTGTGAGTCCTAATGGCTCGCGGGTATATTAAAGCTTTGGAATTAACGAAAAAAATTGAGGAGAAGGCAAGGGAGACAACACTTGCTAAACAAAGGGCGGAGAGTAAAATTAAGGAGGCTGAGGAACTTATAAAGAAGGCAGAGGCTGTTGATGCCGATGTTAAAAGAGCGGTAGAAAATCTCGAGAGTGCACGGGAAAAGTACAACATTAAGGATTACAAATCATCGTTTGAAGATGC
>QMTG01000032.1 GCA_003649915.1 Thermoplasmata archaeon | reverse complement strand
GAGCACAGAAAGTTAGGGGTTGAGGGAGAGAATTATTACTACGGGCGTGGTGTGTCTTACTGTGCGACATGCGATGGAAATTTGTACAGCAGAGATGCTTTCAGGGCTGAGAAATATCTTCAGGACAGAATTGGGGAAAGGGGAATACCTGTTCTGTGGAACACAGTGGTTGAGAGAATAGCGGGCGATGGAAGAGGCGTAAGGACTGTGCACCTTAGGGATGTGAAAAAGAAGGAGAGGATAGAGACATGATTTTTAATGCTGATCTGCACGTGCATGGTAAGTATTCGGGTGCCACGAGCAATAAGATGATACCGAGCATGATGGCGCAAGAGGCAAAAAAGAAGGGAATACAACTCCTAGGCACCGGTGATTGCTTACACAGCGTATGGCTAAGAGAGTTCAAAAGAAAAGCCACCGTTATTGATGACGGCACCATTGAGATTAACGGTGTCAGGTTTGTTTTCACGGCAGAGGTTGAGGATAAGCACAGGGTTCACCATTTAATCCTTTTCCCAGACATTGCCGCCATTGATGAGTTCAAAGATTCCTTTTCCAAGCACTCGAAAAATATGGATGTGGATGGAAGACCAAGAATAAATGTGTGCGGGAGAGATATTGCCGACATTGCCCTACAAATTGACGCCCTCATTGGCCCATGCCACGCCTTCACGCCTTGGACATCGCTCTATGCCTACTTTTCATCGCTCAAAGAGTGCTATGGAGATCTTGCAAATAAAATTCATTTCATTGAACTCGGACTGAGCGCAGACAGCGATTATGCTGATAGGATAGAGGAATTGCATAGCCTAACTTTTCTGACGAACTCCGATGCTCATTCTCCGCACCCTGTGAGGCTTGCTAGGGAATTCAATAGAATGGAAGCACCTGATGTAAACTATGAGGGGCTGAGGAAGGCAATCCTAAGAAAAGGTGGCAGGGTTTTGCTCAACGTCGGGCTTCCACCGCAGGAGGGAAAATACAACGAAAGCGCGTGCATCAGGTGCTATAAACACTACACGCTTTCGGAAGCAAGAAAGGCAGGGTGGAGGTGCCAGTGCGGTGGAATTATAAAGAAGGGTGTAAAAGATCGCGTGGAAGAACTTGCAGATTTTGAGAAAGCAAGGCATCCAGAGCATAGACCGCCCTATGTTCATATAATACCGCTTGCAGAAATCATAGCAAAGGCTTTGAAAAAGAAAACTCCATTTTGCAGGGAAGTCATTGCACTCTGGAACACACTAATATCGCGTTTTGGGGATGAGGTCACGGTACTCTTGGACGCAAAAATTGATGACATCGAAAGGGTTGCAGGCAGGTTTGTAGCGTGCGCTGTTGAGGATTTCAGGACGGGAAGGGTAAGGATTAAACCAGGAGGCGGAGGAAAGTATGGGGTTGTGGAAATAAGCGAGGAGTGCATGAGCGATGATGAGGAAGGAATTATCGAAGGACAGAGCAAACTTGACCGCTATTTAGGTTGGTGATAATGCCGTGATTTGCAAAAAATGTGGGAAAAAGGCTGATGTCGTGATAAAAAGGATGCATATATCTCTTTGCAGGGAGCATTATGTGGATAGGATTAGGGGTATTGTTAGTGATACCATTAAAAAATTTGAGATGATTATGCCCAACGACCGTGTACTCGTTGCCGTGTCTGGAGGAAAAGACTCGCTTGCGCTCTGGGAGATCCTAAGCACCCTCGGATACCACACCGATGCCCTATTCATAGACCTGGGCATAGAGGACTACAGTGAATTCTGCAAGAGGGAATGCTATAATTTTGGGAAAGAAATTGGAGGAAAACTCATAATTTTTGATTTAAAAAAAGAATTTGGAAAAAGCCTAATGGATGTTGTTGCAAAAAGTCCAAGAAAGGCGTGTTCGGTGTGTGGAATAATTAAGAGATATATTATGAACTTTGTTGCTGTAAAAAAGGGATATGATGCCCTCGCAACAGGACATACATTGGATGATGAAGTGGCTTTTCTAGCATCGAACATCTTACGCTGGGATATTGTGCAGATATCAAGGCAAAAGCCTGTGCTCGAGTCATGGCACCCAATGCTTGCGAAGAAGGTAAAACCCCTCTGCATGCTGAGCGATTTGGAGATGATGAATTACGCTCTCGCTCTTGGAATTAGAGTGTGTGAAGAAAAGTGCCCATTGTCTACAAACGCATTTTCGCCTTTTATGAAAAAGATTCTTAATGATATCGAAAATCGAGCACCGGGAACAAAGAAAAATTTCTACCGCGAGTTTTTGAAAAACCGCAGTATCTTTGAAAGAACTGTAATAGATGATATAAAAATCATGGAGTGCGAAAACTGCGGCATGCCCACAGTGGGCAAGTACTGCTCCTTCTGCAAGATAATGGGATTTGCTTAATTTTCATATGCACCTCACATCCAACTTGCACGCAAAAATGTTTATATATGCCTATGGGATTATGTTGTATATAATGAAAGACAAAGTTTGTCCCCAGTGTGGTTCATTACTCGAAGGAAACAGATGCCCCGTGTGCGGATGGGAGATGAAAGGAGATGAGGAGGATTTTCTGAAAGAACTTGAAGAACTCGAAGCCATACTTATGGGTGAGGTAGTGGGCGAGGAGGGAGAAGAAACTGAGGAGAAACCTGTAACTTATGAGAGAACTGAAATACAAGAAACCACCATCGCGACCAAGACAGAAGAAGAAAGGATGGAAGCGGGGGAAGTGAAGGTAGAGAAAAAGAAGATGACCGCTGCGGCCATGAGAGCAAGAGAGCCTGCTGTTAAGATGGAAAAACCCATTGCTAAGAAAATTGAAGTAAAGGCTCCAAAAGCGCCTACTGTGAAGAAAAAGCCCAAAGCAAAAACTGTTGTTAGGGTGAGAGAAACACCAATAAAAATTAAAGTTAGAAGGGGATTTTTTGTCAGGTTCACACCTCCACTGCTAATAATATTGGGTGCCTCCATGTACGCGGTATCCTACTATATGATCGTACACGGCGGTTTAACAGGCATGTATTCAGGTGTTGCCATAGGAGCCTTTTCCATAGTGCTCGGTATTAACCTCTGGTGGGATGACCTCGCCGCAGTATTCGGTGCAGGGAAGGCAGAAGTCGGGGTTAAAGCCGTTCATCCTACCATGCTAAAAGTGAAGAGGCAGGAGAAGAAAGCTCTTCCAGCAATACATGGCAAAAAGATAACAGCACCGAAGCGCAAAGCGGTAAAGCCTGTACCTAAACCAAAACCCAAACCTAAACCAACAATCACCGCAAAACCCGCACCTAAACCTGCGATGAAAAAGGCTGAAGAAAAGCCCAAGAAGAAAGAGGAGATTGAGGACATACTTAAAGAACTGGAAGAACTTGAAAAACTTCTGTGATTAGCATAGGGGCATTGTTGCAGCGCGGAGCGCAGGCTCAGCGATTGATTTATATGTGTGTATCTTTTTATCCCTGAGCCATTATTTTGGCGGTGATGGTCTCATGTACGAGAATTACAGGGAGATTGAGAAAAAATGGCAGGAGCGGTGGGAAAAGGAGGGGTTATATATTGCTGAGAGGGATGATACCAAGAAGAAATTCTTTATTATATTTGCATACCCTGGCATATCAGGGTATCTTCACGTTGGGCACATGAGGGGGTACACATACGCCGATGTTATCGCTAGGTATAAACGAATGTGTGGCTATAACGTTCTATTTCCTGTCGGCACCCACGCTACCGGGAATATAGCAATAAACTTTGCAAAGCGCGTTGCTAGAGGGGAGCAAGCCTGGATAGATTATCTAAAGGACAACGGATGCCCAGACGAGATTATTAGGAAGTTGGGCGATCCTGCAGAGGTTGTTAAGTTTTTTAACAAAGTATATATTGAGGATTACTGGAAAAAGTTCGGATTTTTGGCTGATTGGCGCAGATTTACCACAACAATAAATCCGGATTACATGAAATTTATTGAATGGCAGTTTCGAAGATTGAAGGATAGAGGTTTGCTGTATAAGGGCACGTATTACGCACCGTTTTGTCCAAATTGCGGCCCGATCGCTATTGATGCTTCACAAACAGACATATTGAAGGGTGGGAGTGCCGAAAAGGTGGAGTATACCCTTTTGAAGTTTGAATACAACGATGATGAGTATGGCAAAGTATACCTTGTTGCCGCAACCCTTAGACCCGAGACTGTTTTTGGCCAGACAAACTTCTGGGTAAACCCTGATGTTGAATATGTGGTGGCGGAGGTTGGTGGCGAGAAGTGGGTGGTGAGTGCGGAAGCAGTAGAGAAGTTGAAGTATCAAAAGGAAAACGTGAAAACTTTGGGGAAAATAAGTGGGAAAAAACTCGTTGGAAAGTACTGCCGTGCCCCGATGATACATCGTAATATCCCCATCCTGCCCTCAAGGTTTGCAGAGGCAGATGTGGGCACGGGTCTTGTCACATCAGTACCATCGGATGCGCCAATTGACTGGATTGGACTGTACGTGCTGAAGAAGAGCAGGGAGATTTGTGAGAAGTACGGTATTGACCAATCCCTTGTTGAGAAAATTGAGCCGATACCAATCATTAGGATTGAAGGCTGGGGACCACTACCCGCGGTGGAAATTTGCCAGAAAATGGGGATTGAAAGCGATGATGACCCAAGACTTGAGGAGGCAAAGAAGATCGTGTATAAGGAGGGATTTCACAGGGGTGTAATGAACGAGAACTGTGGAAAGTATGCGGGAATGAGGGTTGATGAGGCAAAGGAGATTGTTAAGGAGGAGATGTTGCAGTCAGGCGAGGCTGATGTGATGTACGATTTGTCCGAGGAGGTAATATGCAGGTGCGGGGCTAGGGTTTTCATCAAGAAGGTTGATGACCAGTGGTTTATAAGGTATTCGGACGAGGAACTCACGGAAAGGGCAAAAGAGCATGCTAAAAACATGGAGATATACCCCAGCGAGTACTATAAAAACATGCCCTCCGTACTTGACTGGTTCCAAGATAGAGCGTGCGCTAGGCTTGGAGATTGGCTTGGAACGCCCATGCCCTTTGATAAAAAATGGATAATAGAGCCAATATCGGATTCCACCCTTTACCCAGCCTATTATTTGATATCAAAGTACGTGAACTCTGGCTTGATAAAGGTTGAGCAATTATGTGATGATTTCTTTGACTACGTATTTCTCGGAGTCGGTGATGTGAATGATGTAGCAAAAATCACAGGGCTAGATGCTGAAATTATTGAGAACGTTAGGAGAGATGTGGAATACTGGTACCCACTCGACATAAATCTGGGTGGAAAAGAGCATATGACCGTGCACTTTCCTGTTTTTGTTATGAACCATGTGGCAATAATGCCGGAGAAATATTGGCCCAGAGGCATATTTGTCCATTGGTATGTTGTTGGTAAGGGTGGGAAAATATCAAAGTCCAAGGGAGGGGCACAGCCTATACCAAGGGCTACGGAAAAGTTTTCAGTTGATGGGCTGCGCCTTTACTACTGCCACATAGCGAGCCCATTCGTTGATGTGGTCTGGGACGATGACAGGGTGATGATGTATAAGCAAAGATTAGAGAAAATTGATACACTCATCCACACTCTGTTGTCCATGGAAGATGAGGGAAAACACAGAATGGATTCCTGGCTGCTGAGCATATTTAATAGGAGAATCGCTAGCGTAAGGAAGAGTATGGACTCCTTTGACCTGAGGGCAGCAGCAAATGACATATATTTTGAAATTCCGTCGGATATCAGGTGGTATATTAAGAGGGGGGGGAAGAATAGGGAACTGCTCATAAGCATACTTAAGAAATGGCTCGCAATGATGTGCCCCTTTACGCCACACTTTGCAGAAGAATGGTGGGAAAAGGTTGGTAATGGCGGGCTTCTATCCGCATCATCCTATCCAAGCGAAGATGAGAATGCAATAAATATAGAGGCGGAGGCTGAGGAGGTTTATATAGGGAGGGTGATGGACGATATACAGGAAATCATTAAAGTTACTGGAATTAAGCCTGAAAAAATCGTGCTTTATGTGGCGCCAACATGGAAGTTTGAGTGCTATAGACTGGCCTTTGAAAAGGCAGCACTGGGGAAAAAAGCAATGGGCGAAATTATGTCCCACGTTAGAGATTTCGCCAAAAAACTGGGAAAAGCCGTGCCAAATTACGTGAGCAAGGTTTTGCGCGATGCACAGCAGATGAAAGATAAAGATAGGGAAATATTTGGCACGGTTATAAACGAGTTTGAAGTGCTCAAAAGTGCGAGGGATTTTATGCAGAGGGAATTCAACGCCACAATTCTTGTGTATAGGGCGGATGATGAGAATGTCTACGACCCTCACGGTAGGGCTGAAAAAGCAGAGCCTTGGAAGCCCGCAATATACGTGGAATGATTTGCTGTGCACCTTTATTTCGAAAAAATCGTTTATTGCTGAACTACGTGCTACATGGGCGATAACTTTTTATACGCCATTCCAATCTGCCCCACGTTGCCAATGCAGTAAAAAGGAGGGAAGATGAGTGATTGGAGCAATCATACTGACCTCAGTGCTCGCATTCCTTGCCTGGCTTTTCATGACCATGGGCTCAGGAAACCTCCTTTATTTATGGGATTTAAAGGAGATTTATGCGGGCATATTCTTCTCCGTGGTAACAGGAGTTGTTGCGGGAAGGTTTGTAAAAGGTAAGGACTGGAGAATGCTCAACCCTGCTCGTTGGTTCTTGTTTGCAGCGTACTTAATAGGTCCGTTTTTCATAGCGATGGCAAAGGCTAACTTTGATGTCGCTTATAGGGTGATAACGGGTAAAATCAGGCCTGGTATTGTTAGGATAAGACCAAATCTCAAGACAGACTTGGGCATAACAATGCTGGCAAACTCCATCACCCTGACACCAGGCACGCTGAGCGTGGATGTGGACGAGAACTCAGGCGACCTTTTTGTGCACTGGATAAATGTGAAGAATGGTGCTGAGGAAAAGGATATCTGCGATTACAAACTTGTTTGCGGAAAGTTTCCTGATTGGATAAGGAGGATTGCAGAATGAGCGATATGAGCACAATTTTCCTGATTACTGGCACGCTCTTGCTCGCATACATGCTGATAGGGCTTCTCAGACTTGCCCTTGGTCCAACAGTTGGGGATAGGGTTGTAGCCCTAGATACAATAAACACATTGGTGGTCGCAGGTATGATACTTCTCGGGGCGGCATTCAAGGAAATAATATACATAGATGTAGCCATAGTCTACGCCCTTCTCTCCTTCATAGGAACCCTGTATATTGCAAAGTATATGGAGGGAGGGATGTGATACCTGAATGCGTGATTTACCTATTCCTAGGCATTGGACTGTTCTTCAACTTCATGGGCTCGATAGGACTTATGCGCATGCCCGACATATACACTAGGTTGCACGCTGCCACAAAATGCACAACGTTCGGCTCTATATTCACATCGCTTGCTGTGATAATTTATGGAATTTTATGGTGGTACGACGGGCATTCTTCCTACGCCCCGCTTGCCACTCATACAATAGTAGCACTTGCAGCAATCCTTGTGACAAATCCGACAGGTGCCCATGCCATAGCAAGGGCTTCACACAGGGCGGGTGTCAAGCCTGAGAGAGCGGTAGTGGACAGGCTTGAGGAGGTGAAACTTCCATGAATGTTGACTATGTGGGAATCATGCATGTTGTTGTCCTGCTCATAGTGCTCGTATCAGCATACTTGGCAATTAAACTCAAAAACCTGCTATCTGCTGTTCTAGCACTGGCAGTTATGAGCCTGCTCCTCTCCCTTGAGTTCTACCTTCTCCACGCACCTGACGTCGCTATTGCCGAGGCAGGAATTGGTGCGGGACTTACAACCGCCATATACGTGCTAGCAATTAGAGCAACAAGACATTTGGAGGGGGGTGCATGAGAAACGCGGTTGCAGGTGTGGCTTTGCTCGTTATGGCTGCATTCCTTTTCTATGCTGCAGTGGAGATGCACAGTTTTGGCTCACCAGCATACAGCGATATGGACGATTATTTCATAGAAAACGCGCAGAAGGAGACTGGCGCAAACAACGTTGTGACATCCATAGTTTTTGATTACAGGGGCTTCGACACACTTGGTGAGGCAACAGTGCTTTTCACAGCAGTTGCGGGAACGACTGCCGTATTCAAGAAGAGGAGGGAGAAGAAATGATGGCAATGTCAAAGATTGTGCGCACAGTATCCAACCTCCTTTACTTCTTCATTCTAATATTTGGCTTCTATATAGTGATGCACGGTCACCTAACACCAGGCGGTGGATTCCAGGGAGGGGCAGTACTCGCATCTGCGATTGCACTTATCATAGTAGCCCATGGGATAGAAAAAGCCAAAAAGTTCTACAGCGAGTTCTCTCTAACATCTTGCGAATCCTTGGGACTCGTACTTTTCATATCCCTTGCATTCCTGGGAATATTCATGACTTTCTTCTACAACTTTTTATCCCCAGGGGCGCAGCCTGCAATCCCAATCTTTTCAACAGAGCCTCCGCTTGGCCCGAACCTTGGTAATCTTAACACAGGTGGTGTAATACCGCTCATGAACATAGCAGTGGGAATTGAGGTCATTGGCGGGCTTGGAGCAATAGTTTATGTCATGTTCAGGGGTGGTAAAAAATGAACTACCTTTACAACTTTCCGTTCATTGTTGTAGCCATCCTTATAGCCATGGGATTTTACGCCATGATGTTCAAGCGCAATTTGATTAAGATCGTGATAGGTCTGAACATTGTTGAGAGCGCTGTAAACCTGTTCTTGATAGCGCTGGGCTATAGAAAGGGAGCAGTTGCGCCGATATATACCAATGCTCCCGTAGCAAAGGGCGCACCAGCACATAGCATGGTATTGCCAACACCACAAGCTTTGACACTTACTGCAATAGTTATAGGGGTTGCAACAACCGCGATGATTCTTTCCTTTGTTGTTCAAATTGGCAAGCATTATGGAACAATTGATGCAAAGAAGGCTAGGAGGTTGAAAGGATGATACCGTACATTGAGCATTATCCTGCCCTCATAGTTGCAGTCCCGCTATTTGCTGCGTTCCTGACCCCGCTAATAAGCAAGATTGGGCCAAGGGCGAGAAATATTTTTGTTATTGCCATCATAGCGGTAGTTGAGGTAATGGTTCTTCTGCTGGCTTACGATGTCATACATAATGGTATCCGCGTCTACACGTACGGTTCATCATCCCCCACCCTGACCATGCCCTCTGGGTATAAGGTACCTGTGAGAATAATATTCGTTGTTGATGGCATGGGAGTTTTCATGTCGATAATAAGCGCCACTGTTACACTGGCCGCATCCATATATTCATGGGCGTTCATGAACGAAAAGTATGCGCTGGATAAGTTTTACACTCTCCTACTGCTCTCTCTTGTAGGAATGTTTGGCATGGAATTCACGGGCGATTTATTCAACATGTTCGTATTCCTTGAAATATTGTCCATATCTGCTGCAGCCTTAGTCGCTACACGCACTGACAGGGGAGAGGCGGGCGAGGCGGCATTTAAGTATATATTGGTCAGCGCGGTCGGCGCGATGATGATGCTATTCTCTATAGGCCTTCTATACGGGCAGTATGATGCCCTTAACATTGCAATGCTTGCCGAAAGAATGAAGTACACAATGCTGGATAAAATTGCCCTAGTCCTTCTTATCATGGCCTTTGCCATGAAGTGTGGTGCAGTGCCCATGCACATGTGGGTTCCTGATTCATATAGCGAGGCACCAGCATCAATAACCGCAATGCTTGTCGTCATAAGCCAGGTTTCGTTATACGCCCTATTCCGCACAGCGTTCACGCTTTATGGGCTGGAGGTTTCCATGAACTACTACACAATTGGCTGGGCTGTGATAATCCTTGGCGTTCTCTCCATGTTTATTGGCGTTACAATGGCCATACCGCAGAAGGACGTTAAGCGGTTGATGGCGTACCACGCAATATCGCAAACCGGATATATGCTTCTCGGCGTGGGCGTAGGAATAGCAGTGCTTGGAAACGCTGATGCTCTGAACGCCTACGGAATAAAAGCCATGGAGGGGGGAATATTTCATATAATAAACCATGCGATGTATAAAGGCCTTTTATTCCTGACCTCGGGAGCCATGTTTTATGTCACAGGAACGCGAGACCTCAACAAGATGGGTGGTCTGGCGCACAAAATGCCCCTGACCACGATATTCTTCATGATTGGTGCCCTTGCAATTGCTGGAATTCCACCATTCAACGGCTACGCTTCCAAGGTTTTGATCTATGAGTCGGTTTACAAGTTTAACCCAATCCTTGCAATAATCGCAATGGTTGTGAGTGTTCTCACCCTTGCAT
>QMTG01000031.1 GCA_003649915.1 Thermoplasmata archaeon | reverse complement strand
CATGAAAAGGTAGTCGTGCAGTATGCGCCTCATATGCTCTTCTCCAAGAACTGTTATTGGTGCAACTGGGAAATAAAGTTGCGTCTTTTTTCCCGATATCAATATTGGTTGAAGGTCGCTATCTCTAACCTCAGCAGGGCGTATGAAAATATGAAGAGATCCTATCTCCGCCCCGTAATAGACCCTTGCCATGATCTTTCGCAAGTCTTCCAGCATTGCATAGGTACTTGGGCATATAATGCCCTGAGTGCTCGCATCTTGCTTTCGATAATCGCCTGTGCTTGTTCTCTGATAATGAATACAGTGCTCAATATAAGCAATTTCCGGGCATAACTCCTCATAGTGATTTAAAAGTAGGCTGAACATCCTCAAATACTCATAACTTGATGAACAAGCGATCCCAAAGTATATTCTCCTTCCACCTTTTCGCCTAGAAATTTTAGATGAGTAAAGTATACCCTCGTATTCAAAAGGTGATATATAGTTTGCGAGAACCTCAATTTCTCCAAAAACGTCACGATACTCATTCATGAGCACGGAAAGGTCTCCGTAAAAGTGCAATGCAATATCGTATCTGTCGTAGAACTCTAACCACTGGTTATTAGTAAGAAGATATCTTATTCCTCTTTTCAGAGAGTGCTCTACAAATCTCTTTCCCCTCATAAAGTTCTCGTTCTTCAGCAGGGGAACAAATACACTCTTAGCCCCAAGTTCGAATAAAGCCTCAATTATTCTAAGAAAAGTGCCGTGAATTTTCTCGTATAGCCTTGCTTCAAAATATTCATCCCTCGGATCTAAGCCATAGAGAATAATTCCAGCCCTGCGCGTAGCGTCTGCAACTATGCACACAGCCAACTCCGGCTCCATACTTGCAACCATGTTCCTTATTTCCGCCCTATCCATATTCAAAAACTCCTCAGCGCTTGGTGTGCGTGTGACACGAACATTGCTCTCTCCATCAGCACCATCATTGCTTATCTCTTCATCCATCCTCATGCTAAATCCTCCGTATGCTTATCGCCCAAGCCTATTATTCTCCACCCACCACCGCCCGCAAGAATGTTCATAATTATTGCATAGGCGTCTTCGGGTCTCTCAGCACTAAGAAAAACGCACTCGGAGCACTCATAGCATTTCCAATCCCCAATAAACACGTTTATAACCCGTGTTTTTTCCCTCTTTTCTCTCAGAATATTATCAAGTGCGCGGGGGCAAAGCACGTCCTTCTTATCATTTCCTACGGCAATTACAAGGTCGGCTTTCTTTTCCATAAGTATTTTAGCGTATATCTCACCCTTGTTTTCGTGCGTATTAGCAGTGCGTAATGTAACCACATGCTCTTTCGCAACTCCCAGTCCCGCCTTTTCAAGCCATGTGCTCACCACTTCGTGATAGTTATCAGATACTATGAGCAAATTTGCATTTATTACAGCCTCTCGTATTGCCTCCTTTGCGCCTGCAAAAACTCTCGGCATTGCCTTGAGCAACTCAGCCCTGATAATCTTTCGTAACTCGCTACGTACATTACTCCGAATGCCTGCAATTTCGGCAGTCCTCTCCACTCCATTATCCTTAGCAAGGAGTATAAGGTCTCGTAGGCGCCCATTACTCAGGCCAAAAAATAAATCTTTGTCTCCCTTTGCACTGTGTATATGCATGCAAGTTCTTATAATTGTCTTTTCAATCAAATCCTCCGAGTCAAATATTGTCCCATCAGCATCAAGCACCAACAGCACATTTTGTGCCCCCAAGATGGTTTTTGTTGGAGTGGAAGAAGTAAGCCATGGACCATTTTTTCCCAATGCAACCCTTCTCATCATTCTCTCATACTTTTCTCTCACCTCCGAAATTTTATGTGGGGGCATGCTTTCAAGCAAGTCCCTAACATATCGCCAGTACTCATAACCTAACCTAGTGCTAATTTTTGATAGAAAACTGTAAAAGTCCAAGTATACGAGTGCTCCCATAATATTCCGCGATTCTTGGTCAAACTCCTGAAGGATTTCAAGGGTGTTTTTTAGCGCGTTATGCACATTTGCTTCCACCTTTTCAATATCCTGTATTGAGAGCGCTCTTCCCCCATCAGCATCAAAAATAACTATGGGCGTTAAGGTGCCATGGATGGGTGTGCCGAGGTCTGTAAGTGTGATACCATCGCCTTTGTACAGTACAAAGATATTGTTTATGGGAAGATTATATGAAAGCCAATAAAAGTGTTCCTTGTTTATGTGAGAGAACTCACCCACTATGTATGTAGTACTATCACAGTAGTACGGACCGTGTGAGAACATGCACCCCCTTGCTTCACAATTCAAGCAGAAAAGATATGTGCGGAGTGCTGCACACATTCTTGAGGCTATGTTTCGTTCATCATCACTCAGCAATTCACTCTCGATAATCCTATCACAAACGAATTTGTCCGATAATATCCTTATCATACCGTTTTGTTCGGCAAAAATTGTTCCATCGCATCTATAGGCAAGCATAGCATCCGAGCAGTAATCCAAAATATTTTGCTCCAACGCCTCCCCCCTTAACCTCTTTCCCAAGACATAACTTGCAAGCATGACAAAAAGCGATTTCTGATTTATTGGTGAGCATACCCCCCGCCCAATAGTGGCAAGTTTTGTGGGCGTGTACCCAGCATCTCTAATATATTGCCATATCTCGGGTACAGCATCTGCTGCTGTAAAGAGCGCCATTGGTATGTAGTGGCTGGGTATAAAAAGGCGGGATTTTTGCTCACCTCTCTGCCTGATTATTTTTGCCACAATCCCCATAACATAATCCTCGATGCAATTCATCCCTCATCCTCCACGTAAATACTGCCGTTTTCCACACGCACTCTCCTGCCCACAATGTTCTCCTCTATCCTTGCACCAACAACACACGGTATTCCGTACTCTCTAGCCAAGACTGCGATATGTGATAACACACCTCCTTCTGTGCATATTATTGCTTTGACAGAGGGAAGAAGCATTGAAAGCTCGATTGCCGAAGCAGTTTTTGTCACAACAATATCTCCCCTATTACCATCCCATCTGCCGCCCATAGCTACGCCCTCAACAACACCAGGGTGGGCGCACTTTCCCTCACCAACTTTCCTCCACATCACCGCTCGCCCCCGACTTCTGGGAGAGTAATGATTGCATTCTAACAGCATCATACCCGATTTCGCTCACGAACGATTTTACTATGATCAATGACGAATTGAGGGCACTTCTCACCACATTTTTTGGTGTGTAGAGTGATTTTGATATCCACTGTGCCGAGAAATCAGGCGGCTGGTGAGCAATGTATGATAGTGCGTCCTCCCAGTAGGCATAGCAAACATCGTCATAGCCGCTAAGTGCACAGGCAGAGAGGGCTTGGAGGGCGAGTGCTGTTTCCTCAACACTCCCTCCCCTAGCCCCCCACCCACCCGTTCTCAACTGCTCCAGCATGATTGTCTCTGCTCCTCGTAGTGCTAACTCGTCATCGTATCCCAAAAGAGAAAGTGTAGCATGAGATGTGGCGTATATTGGCGATACATGCCATTTATCCACCCATTTACCGTAGGCAATCCAGTTTTTCAAACACTTATGAGCGATTTCGGCGTACTCTTCGGCGTCCTTCCTCATATTAGGGAAGATCTTAGATATTGCTTTTAGCGCTTCAAGAGCATGAGCATTTGTGCTAATAGATTCATCTCTTTCTCCTGAAAAACAAAGAATTCTATCCCTTGTTGAGTACTCTCCAAGCATTCTGAGATAATCCTCAACCATGGTACGAGCATGCATGGGACGCAAATGACCAAGTTCGTGCAAGGATAGTGCAACCCACAGAGCGAGGGAGGTATCGTCGGCGTCTACTATGTTACCAATAACTGATGGGCCTATGCCTGTAAAAGGCCCCTTCTTTCTTTTATTTATCCAATAATTCGGTATTTTCTTCGCCAACCCAAGCAATCGCTCTGGAAGCAAACCAAGTCGCCAAAAATTGTAAAAACTCCAAGATATGTCGAATACTTCAAAGGGATAAACCGCAGGCATAGCACCGAACATGGATAGCATATGTCCAAGATATAACAGCATCCTTTTCCTTACATCCCCATCCTTGCACATCATGCATACAAAGGCAGTCGCAGATGGCGAGCATGCCACTGAGCCGTTAGGAAGCACCATATCATCAGCATACTTTGCTAAATATTCTGGGAAATAATATGCAGAAAATTCCACAGAATAGAGTGCTGGCGGGTATTCTATTAATTCCCCCAACCGAGAAATCCTATGCTCAAAGTATCCCCTATACTTTTTTGCGAACCCAGCAGGGACATTCAAACCGAGCTCGGTAGCCCTATCCATGAGTGAGGGCAGGAGTACTTCAAATGCTATTGTGGAGTACCTTTCAAACTCGACCTTTTTAATATTGTCCCATAGATATTCAAGCCCGTTATTGATGGCACTCTCTACACTCTTTCCAAAGCCAAATTTTTTCTTGTATTCGGAAAGCGCTATGACTGCCGCTAGCGTGCAAAGGACGCGCTCATGGTAGTTCTCATAGGTGCTTCCCCAGGATCCATCCCCATGCCTGTGTGATAAAACCCAAAAAAGTAGTTTATCCGCTAATTCTTTCATGTTAAGATGCACAGCCATGCTAAGTGCCCAAGCAGTGTCGTAGGCAACAGCATCGGTATCGCACACCCTGTGCTTCCAATTACTCGTATATGAGTTCACCCCCAACTCTTATCCCCCCATCAACCTCCAAAATATGAGGATACAGGGTGTGCTTACACCCTCTCATCTTCCTTATTCTCACGTACCTCTTAATATCGGTTCCTATATGCATTATACCAAGTTCTATTATTCCATCAACAAGGTAATACTCATCCCTCTCAACATCAGCATCTCCTTCCATAATTATAAGGCTCAAGATGCCCTTCTTCCGCAGCCTGAAAAAGAAGTCGTTCATCTTTCTCCTAAGTTCTGCCTCGCTTACATCCATGAGCGATTGAAGGGCATTGAGGGAATCTAGTATAAAACATCGGAGATTTGTTCCAACATCAGGTAATTCCATGGAGAGGGCGCGGAATACAAAGTCCACATACTCATCGTGCGTAAAGTAATGACTGTTTGTACCCAATGAGTCCATGAATGTTGAGAAATCTATTATATGTAGGCGGTTGCTTGGCATTATCCCAATACTCTTAAGGTTTCTGATAAACATATTTCTGTTTTGCTCGAGGGATAAATACAATCCCCCACTATTCATCATTTTGCACAAGTTCATAGCAACTGCGTAGGCGAATGATGATTTAAGCGTGCCTGCACGCCCTATTATCAGCACAACGGATTCCAGTGGAGGACTAGAGTCAAACATTGCCCCAAACCCTGGTAATGTTTGATTGATCATCTCATACCACCCCCATATTTTCTGGATATTTCGTTTTTAACCTTTTGAAGGGCTTTTTTTGTCAGTAGCGGCTCCAGATATTTTTCTATCCTTCGCGCAAAATCACTGTCAATATCCTCATATTTAAGGGATGTGTGGTCTTTTCCCAAATCTTGGCAGACTCTTTCAACAACTCTTTCTGCAATTGAGCGTGATATGTACCTTTCTAGGGTCTCAACAACATCGTCAAACGCCTCAGCCTTCACATCCTCTACACCCTCCCTCGCGAGTTTCTCTATAACAGCCTCAGTTATAACCTCACGCATAGTTTTATCATGCCTTATAGCGTATTCTTTCAGCCTTTTAAACAGATCCGCATCGAAATCCACAGTCGTTCTTCTTATGCTGCCCTTAACCAAACATATGCACCTCCTACCTTTGTCGGTAAGTAACACTTATGGAATTAAGCCCTTAAATATTTATTGCTATATAGACGGGGTATAACATTTGACATACCAACACATAATTTATACTTGCTACAATATTTTATTTATTAATGTATTAAATATGCAATAAAATAAATCCTCCACCCCACAATTATGGCTAGCAGTTCAATAGTTTGCTACACATTGGCCTGTCCCCTAGGATAAACAATATTTTTTATTTCTCCATTCTCGTATACGAGTTTGACCCTCATGTTCCCTCTCTCAAAATATATCATGACCTGTTTTATTTTTGACTTGTAAAGTTTTATTTTCTTCCCCTTAAGGCCACGCTCCACACCCACACACTCAAGAAGCCCAACGTTCTCAAGGGCATGTATTCTCCTATAGCACGCTGCTATGGGTATACCGAGTTTTTGGCTGAGTTCGAGTGCGCTCTTTGGACTTCTATATGTTGCTACCAGTATCTTTGCGCCGTACTCGTCTGTGAGCAACTGTACCAGTTCTTCGCCATCCATTACGCTCACCTCTTTCTCATCATCACCTGCATGGTTATTAAGGTCTACTGTTCAGTCATCGTTTGTGATTACCATCAGTGATAATTACCCCGTCCACCATGTGATGTTGTCAAATCATATAAGCGGTATGAATTTTGGACCTGTTTTTTCATCCAGTATATAGCCATAATACCCTGTGTACGGCTTTATCCCGTAGATTACCGGTGTGCCATTCAACCCCTCTATTTTTATTCTTGTTGCCACCATTGAAGCGATGTCTTTGGTGAGTTTATGTCCCTCTGGCGCTGTGCACAGTATTATATCTCCATCCATTCTTATTATCCCAAAGAGACGTATGAGTTGATTAGCTACATCGTCCCCGTAGAGTAGGGGAAGGTTTATTGTATCCACAACATATATGTATGGGTGTTTCATTTCACTTTCTCTCTTCATTCCATCAATGTTTAGGTCTGTTATAAGGTTCACACCGCTCAGACCTATAGCTAGGTTGCTTGTCATTTTCTCACTAACATCAAACACCTTAAGATTCTTAATTTTATTACCATTTCTCGCAACTCCATAGGGCAAGAATGACACAGGGTCACCTATCCTCGCCCTTGGGTGTGTTATCCATATCACCCCCCTGCCTTGTTCGACAAAGTTTGTTATTATCTCGCGCTCTATTGCGTCTATGTAGTCAGTTGGGACATTATCTGCATACTCTATCACATTAACACTGCCTGCGCTAAAGCCGCCAAATATGTCGTCAAAGTCCTTTATACCAGAAGATGCCAACCCAGCGCTTAAATCCCTGGTAGGTTTACTTTTAGGTCTGCGCATCCATCCTTTGTTCATTATATCGATAAACTTTGGTAAAATTGTTACTCTTCCATCCTTTAGCGTGAAAAGGTACGTTGGGTTCTGTATCGGCACCCCGCGCAACTTCAGAAGATTCATCATTCTAACAATTCGCCCGTCAGCCATTCTATAGTTCAGGTGTATGACTCCATCGCAAAAATAGTCCAGACTTGCATCCTTATCACTTTCCAGTATTAGAACAAGGTTTGCTCCTGTGCCCTCAACAAGGTCTTTCTGTAGTGTTTTGACAAGTACCTCTCTCTCTATACCGTATATCTCACTTAAAGCGTCTATACTGTCTATTATTACAACAGTTTTCTCCGGTAGGTTATCCTCCACGGCACTGTATACGGTCTCTAATTCAGGCAATATTGCACCTATATTCATTATTAGTTTTCCATCCTCTATTTCATAACTCTCGCCCTCACCTCCTGCCTCTATATACCCTTCAAGTTTGTTCAACTCGCCCCTTTCTACTGATGTTATAATCCTCTTTTTGTGCCTAACTCCCTTCTTCTTTGCAAGCCATGAAAACTGAGAATAGAGTGCCTCATCTCCCACTCGTGTGGACAGATAGTACGACTCTTGCTCCTTATCGAACTCTTCAACTATTTGCAGGCCAAGTGTCGTTTTTCCAGCACCTGCCTTTCCCTTTATTATAAGCGATCTTCCGCCATCTGATTTGAAGAAACGCACGAGTTCTTCTGGTATTTTTCCGTAAATGTGTCCATTATTCGCCACTCTTTTCATGAACCATCACCGCCTACCTTTTTTGTTCCGTAGATGGAACGTACTTTTTAAGGTTCTCATGAGAATATCAAAATTGATAATAGTGGCTGACAATCAACTTTGAGGCTTAAAAGGTTATTTTTTAATAATAACTACGAACTTTAAAGAATCGTGAGGTGGTCTCCATGGCAGAAAATACAATGAACGCATGTTCCCCCTGCTGGGAAATTTGCCCTGAGATTGTGATAGGCGGCAGGATTGTGAAGAGGGAAGATATAATAAACAGGCACGTCTTGGACAGTAGTGGCAGAATTGTCGGTAGGGTTGTGGATGTGATATCGTTCTACCATCCCTCCCTTTCTGGTATGGCAGTAATGGGAAGCGGGGACACGGCACTTGGACATTTCTGGGTGGTACTTGAAGTTGAGAAAAAGTATCTACGATACGGTGTTGATGCCCTCATACTCCTAAGCGCCAAGCACATTTATGATGTAGGCGATGCGTTACGGCTATGCTGCCCTATTGAGGAGGTTAGGGACAAGTGGATAGAACTGTTTGTTTAGTTCTCCCCCTTGCACTGTTTCCAAATAGTTTTAAATAGTAGCGCGCTAATTGCCCATAGGGAGTGATATTGAATGAAGAAGCCGCTCTCTGTTCTCAATGACAGCCTCAATAAAAAGGTGATTGTTAGGTTGAAGAATAACAAGGAGTACCATGGGATACTTGACGGGTATGATCCTCACATGAACATTGTGCTTAGAGGGGCTGAGGAATACATAGAGGATGAGTTGAAGAGAAAACTTGAGATTGTTATTGTGAGGGGGGATAATGTTATATACGTCTCCCCATAGTATGCCCACGCTTAGTGTGAAGGAGATGGTCGGTAATGAGTAAGGGAACGCCGTCAAAAGGTAAGATGAACAAAAAAACGCACATCAGGTGCAGAAGGTGCGGTAGGCACTCCTATCATGTTAGGAAGCGCAGGTGCGCATCTTGTGGTTTTGGGGAAGATAGCAGAATAAGGCACTACAACTGGGCTAAAAAGAGAAAATAAATATTGGGTTTTTTAAAAATGGAGGCCCACGGATGTATGAGTATCTTCCAATGATACTTCTTCTTTTCCTAGTATCCTTTATATGCTCCAATGTTGGGGTCGGTGGTGGGTCGCTTTACGTTCCCATAATGATGATTTTCACAGGTATGAATATAGTGTTCCTAATTCCTGCATCTCTTGTTATGGTTCTCGGAGTAGCGATTGCATCATCATACAACCATTACATACGTGGTCTTCTTGATTTGAAAATAGGAGCACTTGTTTCCATTTTCGCCGTTATTGGCACATTTTTCGGCGTAAGGTTTGCGCTCAGCGCTGGTGATTTAGTGGTATCTCTTATTTTCTTTTCAGTAGTGCTGTTTGCTGCTTCAAAGATTTTTTATGACACATACTTTCGTAAAAGTAATGATAAGGAGCAAAATATGAAAAATACCAAACCGATCTACCCTGCAATAGCATGCTTTTCTGTTCTTGGGGGTTTTCTATCGGCGAGTATAGGTATAGGCGGAGGGACAGTTTTTATGCCAGTTCTCCTATATTTAGGAAAAATGAAAGTTAAAAGAGCAGCAGGTACTTCCTTTTTTGCCATAATTGTCACGGCAATTTTTGGAATATTAAACTACATGGCCAAACACGCCGGTGGTTTTGTGGGAACGAATACGCACCTTGTAGTTATAGCAGGGGTTTGTGCAGCAGTAGGAAGTTATTTTGGCTCAAAATGGGGAATCTCTAGGTTAAGGGCAAAGCATGTAAGGCTGATTCTTGCCCTTTTCCTTATACTGGGTGGAGTAAAAGTTCTCCTCAAGGCTCTTACCCTCTAGTGTGCTGCATTTTTGATACAGCAAGATACAGAAGGTGGGCTAAAAAGTGGAAAAAAGAGGTAAAAATTTAAAACACCTGACAAACCAAAATACACTGTTATATGACCCGAACGAAGTGAGGGCGAGGAGCGAAGCGTTTCGCTTGATGGCATATTAATCATATTACAAGCGTTGTTATTTTATCCCATTTTTCTTTGTAATCTTTAATCATATCCGGTCTTATGTCCGGGGGATAACCTTGTTTCTTTCTCTCAATATTCAACACTTTTTTTAAATCATCGGCTGTTAGAATATAAAAATCAGGTCTCTCGTTTTCTTCCTTATTCTCAAAATCTACAAAAACGATGATATCAGATATTTCTTTAATAAATGGCCACTCTTTTCCCTGTTTGCCTTTGACTTGAATTCTTAACATAGCCTTTTCAGTTTCAACTAGGATATCTGTGCGTTTTCGCTGCCCAAGGGTTAATTGGGCGTAAATATTCCTTTTGCAAAGTTCACTCGCAACAGCATACTCCGCAGCTAATCCCAACAGATCTTTGGATTTTTTCATTTACTCACCTCCAAGCGAAATGTCGCCTAACGTT
>QMTG01000030.1 GCA_003649915.1 Thermoplasmata archaeon | reverse complement strand
GTGCTGAGGGCATAACCCCAGACCTGATAATAAACCCCCATGCCATCCCCTCAAGAATGACTGTAGCCCCTGTGCTCGAGATGATAGGAGGTAAGGTTGCAGCAATGGAAGGCAGGGAGGTTGACGGCACACCCTTCAGCGGCGAGCCTGAGGAAGCGTTGAGGCAGGCTCTTGTAAGGTGCGGGTTTAAACATACGGGCAAGGAAGTCTTGTATGATGGAATAACTGGGAGAAGGATAGAGGCAGAGATCTTTGTTGGTGTAATTTATTACCAAAAATTGCATCACATGGTGGCGGGCAAGATGCATGTTCGCTCTAGGGGTCCTGTGCAGATATTAACGCGCCAGCCAACCGAGGGCAAGGCAAGACTTGGCGGGCTCAGGTTTGGTGAGATGGAAAGGGATTGCCTAATAGGGCACGGAGCATCCATGGTGATAAAAGACCGCCTTCTTGATGAATCAGACGGGGTTATCCAGTATGTTTGCGGCAATCCGGAGTGCGGCCATATTGCAATGGTAAGCAGGAGAGGAACCCTCCGTTGTAAGGTTTGCGGAAATGAGACAAATATATACCCTGTGCAGATGTCTTACGCCTTCAAGCTACTCAGAGACGAGTTGTTATCATTGGGTGTTGTTATGAGGCTCAAACTCGGAGATATGGGGTGATGTTTAATGATGCAAACAACCTCAAAAAGGATTAAGGAGATCCAATTCGCCTTCCTTTCCCCTGATGAGATAAGAAAAATGTCGGCAGCTAAGATAATAACGCCTGACACATACGATGAGGATGGATACCCAATAGACGGCGGGCTTATGGATACAAGGCTTGGCGTTATAGAGCCTGGATTGCGCTGTAAAACGTGTGGTGGGCGCGTAGATACTTGCCCAGGACATTTTGGGCATATTGATCTGGCAATGCCTGTGATACATGTAGGCTATGTAAAACTCATAAAAAGGCTTTTGACTGCGACATGCAAGAACTGCGGGAGAATATTGCTCACCGATGAAGAAATAGAGGCCATGAAGGCTGAGATGGAAGAGAAAAAGAGTATGTGGACAACGCCGCTAGACGAGGAGATATTCATAAAGGAGAAACTCAAGGACACAGTTATGCGCATGGTCTGTCCGCATTGTGGCGCCGAACAGGGCAGAATCACACTCGACAAACCCACAACTTTTAGAGAGGATGGGTACAAGTTAACTCCAAAAGATATCAGGGAGCGATTGGAGAAGATACCTGATGATGATCTGCCACTGCTAGGTCTTAATCCAAAGGTTATGAGACCTGAATGGCTAATTCTCACAGTCCTGCCAGTGCCTCCTGTGACTGTGCGCCCATCCATAACCCTCGAGACAGGGGAGAGGAGCGAGGACGATTTAACACATAAACTCGTGGACATCATACGCATCAACCAGAGGCTTAGGGAGAACAGGGATTCTGGCGCTCCCCAACTCATAATTGAGGATTTGTGGGATTTGCTCCAGTATCATGTAACAACGTACTTTGATAACCAAACGTCTGGGATACCTCCAGCTAGACATCGCTCGGGAAGGCCATTAAAAACGCTTGTTCAAAGGCTAAAGGGAAAGGAGGGCAGGTTTAGGTCAAACCTCTCAGGCAAGAGGGTAAACTTTTCGTCAAGAACGGTAATATCTCCCGACCCACTTTTATCAATAAATGAGGTTGGAGTACCCGAGGCTTGTGCTAGGGAGTTGACCGTGCCCATAAGGGTTACACCAAACAACATTGATACCTTGCGTGAGATCGTTAAAAGAGGTCCAACGCCAAAGGATGAGGACGGGAAGTATGTTCCAGGCGTGAATTACGTTATAATGCATGACGGTAGAAGGATAAGGGTAACGGAGAAAAACGCCGAGATTGTAGCGGAAAATCTGCAAGTTGGCTATATCGTGGAAAGACAGGTAATGGACGGTGATATTGCACTCTTTAACCGCCAACCGTCGTTGCACAGAATGTCCATGATGGCTCACAGGGTGCGTGTTATGCCTTATAGAACATTTAGGCTTAATCTTGCAGTATGCCCTCCATACAATGCGGACTTTGATGGCGATGAAATGAATCTGCACATCGTGCAGAGCGAAGAGGCGCGTGTGGAGGCAAAAATACTCATGGAGGTTCAAAATCACATATTATCGCCTAGATTTGGAGGACCAGTAATAGGTGCAATTCATGACCATATCACGGGCCTGTTCTTCCTAACATACGGCGATAAGCGATTCACAAAGGACGAGGTTGTGTACATATTCTCAAAGATTGATAAGCCTATACCACCCCCCGATATTGAGAACAAATACTGGAGCGGAAAGTGGTTGTTCAGTGCAGCCCTGCCTGAGGGTCTGAATATGGAGTTTAAATCCTCAATATGTGAGAACTGTGATGAATGCCTGAAAGAGAAGTGCCCTATAGATGCGTATGTCATTATAAGGGATGGCAAGCTCGTAGCAGGAACAATTGACGCTAGGGCTGTCGGTGCTTTCAAGGGCAAGATTGTGGACAAGATAGCGCGAGATTATGGGCCAGAGGTGGCAGCGGAGTTTCTTGATTTCGTCACTCGTCTTGGTATTGGAGCAATAATGGTGAGAGGCTTTACCACGGGAATAGACGATGAGGATATACCCGAGGAGGCGAAAAGGAGAATAGAAGAGGTCATAAGAGAGGCGTACAAGAAGGTGGATGAGCTTGTAGCGGCGTATAGGGAGGGAACGTTGGACCAACTCCCGGGACGGTCTCTTGAAGAGACGCTCGAGGTTGAAGTCATGAAGGTTCTTGGCATGGCTAGGGATGAAGCAGGGAGGATTGCAAGCAAGTATCTAGGCTTAGAGAACTCCGCGGTTATAATGGCAAAGAGTGGGGCGAGGGGTTCAATGCTCAACCTTAGCCAGATGGCTGGCTCAATTGGTCAGCAATCGGTAAGGGGAGAGAGAATAAAAAGAGGCTACTTTAAGCGCACACTACCCCATTTCCGCAGGGGAGATCTTGGCGCACAGGCGAAGGGATTTGTCAAATCATCGTACAAGAGCGGGCTAAGCCCCACTGAGTACTTCTTCCACAGCATGGGCGGTAGGGAGGGACTCGTTGATACTGCGGTTAGAACATCACGCTCGGGCTATATGCAGAGAAGATTGATAAACGCACTCGAAGACCTGCGGGTAAAGCATGATGGTAGTGTGAGAAATGCTGAAGACATAGTAATACAACTTAAGTATGGTGAGGATGGTGTTGACCCTTCACGAAGTGTTGGTGGTAAAAACATAGACGTGGTTGATATTGTGGAAGAAGTTCTACGCAGAAAGGAGGTGGCAGGCGTTGGCAAAGCATGATACCATAAAAGCGCTCATGCGTAGGGGTGTGGAGGAGAGAATAGCGATAATTTTGGCAAATGCTGGTATAAAACTCGAGGACCTTAAAAAGGCGGCGTTAGAGGATGTGGCAAGGTATATACCACCTGAAAAAGCTTTTGAGGTTTTAAAGAAAGTCGGGAACAAGAAGGTAACAGAGAAGGACCTTGAGGAGGTCAAAAGAAAGCTTCAAGAAAGAAGAAAGAGGATAAGGAAGAGAAGGATAATTGAAAAGATTGAGATTGACGAAAGCATAGAGATTCCAAAAAAGATTGAGGAGCCGAGTGATGAGGAAAAAAGAATAATGGAGATTGGAAGAAAAATGGGTGTGGAACTTCCGATGTCGGTGGTTTCCGACACAGCAAAGATACTGAAGGATAGAAAGGTGAGAAGTAAGAAGGTTATGGAAGAAGTTGTGAAAAGAATTGTGGAGAAATACAGGGAACGTGTTGTTGACGCCCACGAAGCCGTGGGAATTGTTGCTGCCCAGTCTGTTGGTGAGCCAAGTACGCAGATGACCATGCGCACATTTCACTATGCAGGTGTGGCGGAGATGAACGTCACACTAGGTCTTCCAAGGTTTATAGAGATTGTAGACGCTAGGAGAACTCCAAGTACGCCAATGATGGAGATACATCTCAGTGATGATATAAAGCATGATAGGGAAAAGGCTAGAGAACTTGCTCTTAAGATAGAGACAACGATACTTCACGACATTGCAGATATTGAGGTGAGCATTGAGAACATGGAGATAGTCATACGCTTAGACGAGGAAAAGATGGCAAGGAAAATGGTGAGTGTTGAGGATGTTGAGGAGAGTTTGAAAAAGAACAGGATACTTCATGCTAGGTATGAGATAAGAGACAAGAATGTCATTGTGGTAAAGGTTGATGAGCCCAGGTATAAGCGCCTTTATCAGTTCTACGAAGTGGTGAAGAACCTGAAGATAAAAGGAATACTTGGGATTAAACGGGCAATAATTCGTGTATCACGGGATGATGGCTATGTAATATACACTGAGGGCTCAAATTTGGCGGCGATACTTGATATGGAGGGTGTAAACCCAAGGAAAACAAAAACAAACAATATTCTTGAGATTTATGAGGTATTGGGTATAGAGGCTGCTCGAAACTCTATAATTGAAGAGGCAATAAGCACTTTGAGCGAGCAGGGATTAACTGTAGATATAAGGCACATCATGCTCATAGCAGACATGATGACAAACGATGGCATGGTAAGGGCTATAGGGCGCCATGGCATATCTGGAAGAAAGAAGAGCGTTTTATCAAGGGCTGCGTTTGAGATAACCGCGCATCATTTGCTTGAGGCTGGTATTAGAGGCGAGGTTGACCCGCTGCAGGGTGTGGCGGAAAATATAATAGTGGGGCAGCCAATAACCCTTGGCACAGGCGCAGTAAAGCTTATTTACAGGCCAAAGAGGTGATTTATTCATGGACATAGGCAGAGAGTTAAAGATTGCGATAAACACAGGAAAGGTTTACTTTGGAGTGTCACAGGCAAAGAAGGCTGTGCGCAAGGGAGAGGCAAAACTTGTAATTGTTGCTAAAAACTGCCCTGAGAAAATATCAGGGGCAAGAGTTTATGAGTACCCAGGGACAAATGTGGAACTCGGCACAGTATGCGGTAAACCCTTCCCCATATCTGCCGTTACAATAGTGAACGAGGGCGAGTCCAAGATACTTAGGTTGGGGGAGTGAAGTGGTTGCTGAGGTTGGACGGTGAAGCACTTCAGTACATACTACTTTTCGAAGCAACAACGGGTATTGAGGCGAAGGATTGTGTAGTATATGAGGACACAGTTATTTTTATAATACCAGAGGGTAAGATTGGAAGGGCTATGGGAAGGAAGGGCGAGAAGATAAAAAAACTGAAAATCAAGATTGGAAGAAGCATAAGAATAATAGAGTTTTCACCCAACCCTGAGCAGTTTTTACTCAATTTCTTCAAACCCTACGGTGCGAGAAGGGCAAAGATTGAGCAGCAGGGGGGTAAGGTTTTTGCCGTGGTTGAAGTGCCTGTGGGGAATAAGGCAAAGGCTATAGGTCTTGGGGCAAAAAACATAAAAATTGCAAGGTATGTGTTCAACAGATACTACAAACTCGATGGAATATACATTGAGGCTCATGTTGGCTGATGTTAAAAAAAATCAAATCCTGCATTGCCCTGCGCACTGATGCGTGTTCTTTTTTCGAGCCTTTGGTTTTTTAAAGTGTGATTCTATAAACTCTGACCCAAAGGTCACCATACCTTATAATCCTTTTATCAATGTTTGCACAGTCTGAAAGAAGATTTTCTATTTGATTGCTCGGTGTTATTACAATAGCAGTGCCCGAGAAGTGTGATCGTAGCACATTTGCAAATCTTTTCATGAGTGCAGTTGCTTTTTTCGCGGAAGATATTCTCAACCCATAGGGTGGATTTGTGATTATCCAACTACCATCAAAAGTCTGGCAGTACATGCACCCATCACCATGGACGCATACGGCTTTATCCTCAACACCAGCCGCTCTTAGAATTCTGCGGCAGCAGTCCACGTGCTTCTTGAACAGTTCAACACCCACCGCCCTGAAATTCCCATTGCTAACGCCCTCTAGCAAGCGCTCCCGTATTTCAAGCATGTATTCGCGGTCGAAAAATGCAAGTTTTTCAAATGCAAATTTACGATCCACATTTGGAGGATATCTTAATCTTTCCCAAAGCCCTTCCACAAGTATTGTGCCGCTGCCGCAAAACGGATCCAGCATTGTATCTTTCCAAGAAAGCCACATACTCATGAGTGCTGCGATTGTTGGGCGAAGAGGAGCAGGATGATTGCACACCCTGTAGTTCCTTCTATGCAATGACTCGCCCGTTGTGTCCAAGCAAAAGTAAAAACGATTGCCATGTATCCAGCCTTTAAAACTCACATCAGGCTGTGTAAGATTCACTTTATACCCCTGAGAGTGTATAACAGCACCAATAGCAGAATTTGCGTCTATGCTTCTGAAATTGTGCACCCCAAACCTTTTGAATCTTACCTCAAACGTGCAGTCTTTGCCAATATAATTAGAAAAATCCACACGGGAGAGTTTTTGCTTAATTTCTTCTAGGCTGGTAAAGTCCCCCATATCAATGAGCAATCCCACCCTATGCACCGTTCTGGAGCCCATGTTTATTGCGTAAATTAAATCTAAATTCCCCTCAAACACAACCTTACCATCCATTATTTGCAGTATTTTTGCTCCAAAACTTACGAGTTCTCGAGCACATATATCCTCAAAGCCATACACTGTTGTTGCAATCATACGCGTTTTCAAGTCATACCACCCACTTGTTAATGCTAAGCATCGCGTATTGCCAACTGCAAGATAAAAACTTTAATAGTTTTTTGATAATTTAGTCTTGAGGTGAACGGTAAAGATGACTGGGATAAGGCGTCTAATTCTGGACGTTCTCAAACCTAGAGAGCCATCAATAATAGAGATTGCAACAAAGCTCAGCACCTTGCCTGGTGTGGCTGGAGTAAATTGCATGCTCGACGAGGTCGATCGCGAGACGGAGAGCATAAAAATAACAATTGAGGGTGCTGATATAAACTACGAGGACGTTAAAAAAGTGCTTGAAGCCTGCGGTGCAGCCATACACTCCATCGACGGCGTATCTGCAGGAAAACGTTTGGTGGAGGATGTGGAAACCCTCCAGGATAGGTAAAGTATTGCGTGTATCAGTCAACGTAGTATCTCTTGAGTTACTGTTAGGTTAATGCTCAGAACAAGCGTACCGTTTGGGACTGCATCATCTATGCACTCTATATCGCTGTTGTCAAATACAAGGTAATATATGTCATCCCCTGCAAATACTAAGGTTTCGTTTACTGTGCTTATATTTTCCCAAGCCTTCCATGCAGCGAAAGATAGAGATTTGTTTACATACACATTTTGATACTCAAAGTCGAGCATTACATAGAAATCGAATTTTTTGCCGCTAGCAGAAGATGCATTCACCTCTATACATGCGTAGTCATAAATATCCAAGGGTATAAAGTAATGTCCACCATCTTCCACAGTAACAGTACGGTTGTAATACTCCACGTTTCTATGCACATAAGGCCCAAGTTCGCTGTAGAATATTTCCGTGAATACAAAGAAAGTGAGAAATGATGTTATTATCAATAGCACAACCACAATTACGCCTATTAGTGCTGGGTTTTTTCCTCTACTCGGCGGCATATAACGAAGTGTAGTCCTTCCTCTCGGATAAACATACGGTTGTATGCTGTAGTATCTCCACATACTTACCACTAATGCACACCTATCTATACAACATTATCCGCCCCCATGCTAAAAACTTTTTCATCTCGCTAAGGATTATTACATACACGCCAGGGCATGGATCATGCTGATGCACATAATGCGCGGAATGCGTAGTAAAAATGTTTTTATATGTGTGCCTATTTACATCGAACATTTGGTTTAAAGGGGGATAGAAAAAGTGATACACAGCATGCCGATATTTGACGATGTGGGGCGGTTGTTCGGCACAATTGTTTATGAGGAAAGAGGGGGCAAGAAAAAAATATTCTTCAGAATGCGCGACTCAACAATAATTGACGTGCCCAATCTTCCCAAGTTTTTGGAGTTTCTAAGAAAGAACGAGATACCTGATGAGGAAATAAATAAGGCGTTGCGTTTTTTCAATAAACATATGTTGGGCATGATGTTTTAGGCAGAAAGTGTTATAAGGTGCTCTATCCCTCATTATCCCGCCATGCGCATTCTTTACCACGATGAAAAAGATGGAGCGCTGGGTTTGCGTGTAGATACACTTGATGATTTATGGTATATATACAACATTATAGGGGCGGGGGATAAAGTATATGCAAGGACTTTGAGGCGGGAAAGCAAAAATGCTCATGATAAATTAAGGAGCGATAGAGGAGAGAAAAGGCCCGTATATCTAGGTATTGATGTTAAAGATGTTGAATGGCACAAATTTGCCGATATTCTGCGTATAAGGGGCATAATAATAGAGGGCCCCGATAAGGGGTCGTGGCATACAATAAATGTTACCCCCGGTGTTGAACTCAAGGTTGTTAAGGAACAATGGAACGAGTGCGATAGAGTGCTGTTAGCAGAGGCTGTGAAAAGAACCGAGCGTCCCACACTAATATTTGTGTCCATGGACGATGAAGAGGCAACAATAGCGTACTTGCATGACTATGGTGTGAGAGAGGTGGCGAGAGTTGCAAACCCCAACACTGGAAAAATGATGGGTGAACGGGACATGAAGGAGTATTTTGGTCAGGTTATGTCTAAGGTCAAAAGCATGTCAGGGATTAGTAATGCACAAATAGTTTTGATAGGGCCGGGCTTTGCGAAGGAGGAATTTTACACGTACATTAAGGAGAAGGGCGAAGGTGTAGGTAGGGATGTTAAGGTTTTCTCAACGTCTCATGCTGGCATGAACGGTATTTATGAGGCTATGAAGGGAGGTATTGGGGAAAAAGTTTTGGGTGATTTGAGGATAAAGAAGGAGGTTGGGCTTGTTGAAAGGCTGTTGGAGTGCATAAGGGAAAGCGGGAAAAAGTGCGCTTATGGTCTTGGTGAGGTGCAAAGAGCGGCCGAGTTTGGCGCGGTTGATATCCTGCTTGTGATAGATAAGATTGTGAGAAAGAGTGAGGTGAACGAGGTAATAAAACTTGTTAGGAAAGGCAGGGGCACTGTTTATATTGTGAGCTCGCATCATGAGGGTGGGAGAAAACTGGAAGCACTTGGCGGTATTGCGGCATTGCTCAAGTACAGTATAGAATAGATAATAGTCCCCTACAAGAAGCACAATAAAAAATGCTAAATGCCGTTTTATTCAAAATATAATCACTTCTTTCTCCTTTTCGTGCACGCCCTGTAATAAATAAGGGGGTGGTGCATCCACTCTTTCTTGCAAAGATCGTCCCCACCGTTGCACAAACCATAGGTGCGCATTGTATTGCACTCAGGTGGAAGGTATTCCTTTCCAGATATTTTACCAGTGATATGGTCAATCTGATATCTTGCAATTCTATCGGCAAAGTCTGAAGAACGTGCAAAAATCTTCAGTATTTCCTCGTTACTCATCCCTATATAATGAAGAAACGCTGTAAGTGAGAATCTCCCCATATGGGGGACGTTTTCTCCACGCTCTATACTTGCCATGATTTCCTTCATGCAGGGCGGAAAACACTCAAATTCCACATGTTCTGTGTCAATATCGGAAACAAAACTCTTATCTTTTGTATCATCCAATATATCCATGACTTCCCATATATACGGCGATAGTGCTTCTGCAATATCATTATCCATGGGTAGGGGTAACTGCTCCTCTATCATCCTCGTAATCCTCTCCCTGAACAGCCTTATAAGTCTCCTAGCATTCACAATCACCCTGCCTTTCTGCACCCTCTGGTGTACGAGTTTATACTCCATGGCATGCAATGGTGTGGCCATGGTCAGATAGTCGCATATATGGAGGGAAAAATCATCCCCCGCCGCTAAGCAATCAACCCCAAGGCTCTCTGCCATTAGAATAAGAAAGTTAGATGCCCTTCTTCTTCCCGCTTTTTTATATTCTTCATAGTCTTCATACATCCTCCTTTCCATTCTTGTAGCTTCTGCAAGGGCGTACTTTCTTATCAGATAGTAATCGCCAACCGCGGACACAATCATCCTAGCCACAGGATACGATAAGAGTTCAACTTTTTTCTCGTACTCTGTGACCAAGGATACCTCACCAATATCGCCCATTTGCAGTGCATTCACCACCCTCTGCCTACCCCTGCTCCTAACAGCCTCGAACGCAATATCAGAGATAACATCCTCTAGTTCAACACCAAGCCCTCTGATGTACTCGACCGCACCTTTCATGAACGGATATCTTGCATACAGGCGGAGGGTGGGCATTGCTTCTCGTCCACTTATGCGATTTCGAATATAAAATATACTTGGAGGAAAAAACGCGTTTTTAGGGCACTCAAAGTTTATAACCTAAAAAGTATATATAGGTGCGATGGCTGGTGGAAAAAGGGGCAGTTTTGAGTCGAGACCTATAGCGGAAATTTTGGCTGAAAAGCAGAAAGAAATATCAGTTGCCGAGTTTTTTGAGAGAAACAAGCATATATTGGGCTTTGATAGCCCAACTAAAGCGCTAATTACGTGTGTTAAGGAGGCTGTGGATAACGCCCTCGACGCCTGTGAGGATGCCGGAATATTACCAGATATAAATATCCACATAAAAAG